>CAYZQQ010000555.1:0-2095 GCA_964480075.1 uncultured Anaerolineaceae bacterium | reverse complement strand
GTGTTTGTGGCAGCATCCGATTATATGAAAGCCCTGCCCGATGGCATCGCGGCATGGTTGCCGGGACGATTACATTCACTCGGCACGGATGGGTTCGGACGCAGTGAAAGCCGCGCCTCTCTACGTGATTTCTTTGAGGTGGATGCGCGATATGTTACCCTGGCGGCACTGTCCGCTTTGGCGCAAGAAAACAAACTTGAACCCGACAATGTCGCTGAAGCATTGAGCGATTTAGACATCAATCCCGACAAAGTCAACCCGATGACATCTTAGGAGCACCTACAATGGTTGAGTTCATTCTGCCCGAATTGGGCGAAAATATTGTATCCGGTGACATCGTCTCTCTTTTTGTCGCAGAGGGCGACACCGTGGACGTGGGTCAAAACGTTTTGGAAATTGAAACCGATAAAGCCGTCATTGAAGTTCCGTCATCTATAGCGGGCACAGTGACCGAAATACGGGTTGCCGTGGGCGATCCCGTTTCGCCGGGGCAGGTAATTTTTACGGTGGAAGGCAACAGCCTTAACGAACCGGCGCCATCCATCCCCATTGCCGACACCACCGCCGCGCCCGAACCGGCAATGCTCGTTGCCGAACCCGAAGCGGCAATTGAAACCCCGCCGCCTCCTCCTCCTACCGAACCCAGCGATTTTGTGTTTGAGCTGCCCGAACTGGGTGAGAATATCGTTGCCGGTGATGTGGTCAGCGTGCTGGTGGAAAAGGGCGCGCATGTGGAAAAAGACCAGTCGGTGCTGGAAATTGAAACCGATAAAGCCGTGTTGGACGTGCCATCGCCGGTAAATGGCACGGTGCTAAAAATTATGGTCAAACCGGGCGAAAAGGTTTCGCCGGGAGCGCCGGTGATGATTTTTTCGGCATTTGTAGCCGTGCCGAAACTTCCATCTGCCCCGCCGACCCCACCGGTTGAACCACCGCCATCCGCCGCCCCGACACCCATTTCCGCCCCGACCGCGCCGCCAAATCCTCCCGTGCCGCCGTCACCAAATGGCAAACGGGGACGGGTTCCCGCCGCGCCATCGGTGCGCCGAATTGCCCGCGAAATTGGGGTGGACATCATCCAAGTCCCCGGCACGGGTCCCGGCGGACGCATCACCATGAGCGATGTAAAAAATTACTCGCGGCAGAGACACATCGAAAGAGTGCAATTAGAGCAAAAAATCGCAGAAAATCCATCAGGCGGCGGATTTGCGCAAAAGCCGCTGCCAGACTTTAGCAAATGGGGCGAAATTGACCGCCAGCCGATGAACAATGTGCGCCGCGTCACCGCCGAGCATCTGAGTTATGCATGGTACGCGCCACACGTGACTCAATTCGACAAAGTGGACATCACCGAGTTGGACGCGATGCGCAAAAAATACGCGCCCCGCGCTGAAGCCGCCGGAGGTAAACTGACGCTCACTGCCATCCTGCTGAAATTCGTCGCGTCGGCGTTAAAGGCGTTTCCACAGTTTAACGCCAGCATTGACATGGAAACCCACGAAATTATCTATAAAAAATACTACCATATCGGTATGGCAGTGGATACCCCGCGCGGATTGCTGGTGCCGGTTATCCGCGATGTTGACCGGAAAAATGTCATTCAATTGGCGGTGGAACTGAAAGAATTGTCGGAGCGGGCGCGAAATCGAAAAACGACGCTGGATGAATTACAGGGTGGAACCTTCTCCATCACCAATTTGGGCGGCATCGGCGGCACGGCATTCACCCCGATTATCAATGTGCCGGAAGTGGCAATTTTGGGCGTTTCACGCGGAGGATTTGAGCCGCGCTGGAACAAAGCCGACGGTCATTTTGAGCCGCGATTGATGCTGCCGCTATCGCTGAGTTATGACCATCGCATGATTGATGGCGCCGATGCGGCGCGGTTCGTCCGCTGGCTGGCAGAGGCGATGGAGAACCCATTCCTGTCGGTGCTGGAAGGGTAGCAAAACTGTCCTTTGGGGGCACGATGTGTCGTCCCCCTATACTCGTTTGCGCCATAAAGTGTCATTTGATGCGTAGCAATTCCCGGTGTGAACCGGCTGATAGAACACAGATTGCACAGATTACGCTGATTTTCACCGATTTTTTACTT
>CAYZQQ010000554.1:0-2097 GCA_964480075.1 uncultured Anaerolineaceae bacterium | reverse complement strand
GGTGACAAATTCGATGAATTTCCATGCGGCATCTTGTTTTTCTTGCGGCGCGCTTTTCAGAATATAGAAGTTACCGCCGCCGGGAACGCTGGCGAATGTACCATCGGCTTTGCCGGGCAGAGGCATCACGCCCACATCAAAGGTGGCTTGTTTCAAAATGCCGTTCAAACTGCCGGAAGAATGGACAATCATCGCGGTGGCGCCACTGGCAAAATCGGTCGGCGCACTGGGCCAAATCGACTGTACACCTTTGGGCATCGCATTATATTTGTGAGACAGGTCAATGTAGAATTGCACGGCTTCCACCACTTTCGGGTCGTTGAATGCCACGTGGCAGTCATCGGTGAAAATGTTTTGCCCGTTGCCGATTGCCAGCGGCTGGAAAAGCCAGTAGGGCCAACCGGAGGGATATTGAATGCCCCAATTGGTGGTGTCGCCGTTTTTGACGGTCAGTTTTTGTGCGGCATCCGCCCAGTTTCGCCAACTGGTTGGCGCTGTCAGTCCGGCATCTTTGAACATGGTTTTGTTGTAATACATGACCACGGCACTGCGCTGGAAAGGGATGCTCCACGTTTTGCCATCGAAGGTGGAATTTTCCATAAATGCCGGAACAAAATCGTCCATATACGCTTTGCCGTTGTCCATTCCATTAATGTAATCATCCACCGGCGAGATGGCATCTGCATTGACCAAATCATACAGGCTGGTTGCCAGCATCACGCCCAACGCGGGGGGTTCACCGCCGCCGTCAATGATGGTTTGGATGGCGGTTTGCACGTCGCCATAGCCACCGGAGAATACCGGCTCTACCGTAATGTCCGGATTCTGCTCGTGGAATTTATCGGCGTACCCCTGCAAAATATCGGCAATGGGGGCATCCACGGCGACGGGGTAATATACCTGAATGGTGACCGGTTTTGCTGCCGGGGCGGGCGGCTCGGTTGGGGCGACGGTGGGCGCTTTGGTCGGTGCGGGCGGTTGTGTCGGTGCGGCGGCTTCGGCTTTGGTGGGCTGTGCCGCCGGGGCTTCGGTCGCCGGAGCGGTTTGCCCGCAGGCTGCCAGCGCCAGCAGCAGAACTAAACTCAGCAACAGGGTGATAATCCGTTTCGACTTCATAACTTTTCTCCTTTTGGAATTAAGTGGTTGATGAAACAAAATTTATTGTCGGATGTTCATTCGGTAAAATGGTGTTGGTATTTTTTTTCACCACCTCCATTTTTTAATATTCATCCTGTTTTGTGCAGGATGCGGATGGTTTCCAGTTCGATGATATTGGAATTGAACCAAAGTTTGCTGAACGCTACCGGTTCGTGCTTAATAGTGTAAATGGTTGACCACACACCGATGGCAGGACTGCTAACCGGCTGATGCAGTATTTGCGCGGTTTCATCGATGAGCGCAACAGCGCGGATGCGTGAATGCAATTGGTAGAGTGGTGTTTCCAGTGTGGCAAATAAAAATTGAACGACATTGCCGTCAAATGTGTTCCAGCGGGGGGTAGAGGCTTGTACCTGCGGCGCAAAATAGTCGTTCAAATAGATGGCGGGGTGTTCATCGGCGAAAACCAATCGCTTAATGAAAAACACTTCTTTACCGGGTGAAATCTGCAATTGCTCGCCAACATCGGGCGGTGCGGAAAGGGTTTCCATCGACAGGGTTTGGAAATTGGGGGTATATCCGGCGGCTTGAATCATCTCGGCGAAGGAGGAGAACGCATTGAGCGAGTCTTTGATGCGCGGCGGTTTGGCAATAAATGTGCCGATGCCGTGCCGCCGGATGATGAAACCTTCGTTTTCCAGCGCCACATACGCCTCGCGGAGGGTGTTGCGGCTGATACCCAAGGTTTTGGCAAGTTCCGATTCGGATGGCAAACGATCGCCGGGAGCAAGTTTGTGCTGGGCGATATGGGTTCGCAATGCGGATTTTACCTGATCCAGCCGGGTGTGATTGTTCATTGCCATGAATGAAGCCTCACTATTTACACTATTTACAAGAGGTAGGATGTCCAACCTCTTGTAGTATAAACTATAATGCGGCAGCTGTCAATAGGTTTTTGAAGAATTTGGGTCTTTGGGAATTTGTGGGGTTAGCCCCGAA
>CAYZQQ010000553.1:0-2099 GCA_964480075.1 uncultured Anaerolineaceae bacterium | reverse complement strand
GGTGGGGGGCCTTTGTCTTCACCCCCATACGATCTTCCGACCTGTAGGCAACCGCCGGTTCAATCTCAGTCAACCCGCTATCATTCGAAATGACAAAAGTGCCACCGATTGGACTTCCCCCTGCGGCAATCACGCTCACCGTAAAAAGAGTCACCAGCGCGAGTAATATTAATGCCGTCAGGATGCTTTGTTTTGTAAAAGTAGCCATAATTTTCCTCCCGAATGATAGTTTTTGTGAGAAGTAAATTGTTGGATGACTGTAATCTGCAAAATAAAGGAAGGGATACGATACGCCATATCCCTTCCTTATTTTAGGCTATTTTCCAATACTCAACAATCGACCGTCGCTGCGACCGAACACTTCGGGGAAGTAGAATTCTTTCGCCACGGTGGGAATGACGTGATAATCGCCGGGCAGGGTGGCGCGGAAGGTGTAACTGTATTCGTATGTCCCCTTCGACAGAGTGTCCGCAAAGAGCACCACTTTTTCATCCCGCAGTTCGCTGCGGCTGTACCAGCGCCACCACCACCAATATGGCGAATCCTGTCGCCGCAGCGACGGATCCATTGCCAGCAGACTGGTGGTTGCCAGCCCGGTATCCACCGCTTCGCCGCCGGCGGGCAGGGGGTCTTCCACCACCACATAATAAAGGTCGTGCGGGGCGATAATCGTCAAATCTACCCGTATCACATCGCCGAGTTTTGCCTCTTGCACATCGGGGCACACGTCATCGGTGCAGGATGCCAGTGTGTATTTTCGCTGCACGATGATGCCCCGGTCGGCGGGTTCGATATCTTCTACCGGCTGGTAAACTTCCAAATGAGCAGTGTAATAGAGCCGCCCGTTGCCATCGGTGCGGGCGATGGCGAGCGTGTTCAGCGCGTCTGCCAGCAAGTCGGTGATGGGCACGGTGATTTTCCGGCTTTCCTGCACCGTGTCGGGCGTGATGGCGCCGCCCCCCAGTTCCGCATCATTCAGATAAACGCTGTAATCGAAATTGGCATCGAGTTCGCCGGTGTGCAGCATCCAATCGGTCAGGCTGATGAGCGCCCATGCGGTTTCTTGCGTGGTTTCCCAAATGCCGCCCCGCCGGGCGACCATCAGCCAGCGCACCACATTCGGATTGAGTGCGTTTTCCGGGTCGAGTTTGGTCAGGGTGTCCAGCACAATGGCGGTAGTACGGGTGTCGGTGTTCATTGCCCACCAATCGTAAAAATTCTCTTCCCAATGGGCGCCCGTCGCGCTGAGAATGGCAGCATTGTTGATGTCTGACAGCAGGGTTTGCAGCCGGGCATCATTTTTGTTTTGCAGCCAGATGGCTTGCGCCAGATACGCTTTGGCATACGTGCTCAGATTATCGCGCTGATTGAACAAATCATCCAGCCGGGCGGGCGATGCCGCATCCGCTTCTGACAGCACATACAGCAGCCACGCTTGCCGGTTGGCGACGCGCGGGGCGTTGAACGTATCCACCGCCTGCACCTGCTGTTTAAGGTAGTTGATGCCATTTGCCAGCACTGTGTCAGATACGCTCACATCCGCTTGCCGGGCTTTCAGCAGGGCGAAAACCACATACGCGGTGATATATTCGTTGCTCTGCCAGCGGTCGGTGCGATACCACCAGCCCCAGCCGCCATCGGGATTTTGCTCGCGGGTCAGTTTTTCCAGCCCGGTGTCCAGCAGCGCGGGCAGATTTTTCGCCAGTTCAGGATTATCAATTCCCAGCGATTTGAGCGCGTGCCATGTCAGCACATTCGGCAAAAAGCGGCTGACGGTTTGCTCGGTGCATTCATATTCATAATGTTCCAGATAGCTCAGCCCGTCGCGCATGCCGGCGGCGAGACTGGGGTCAAGTTGGATGGTCAACTGTCCGCGCCGGTTATCGAAATTGGGGGGCAGCGCCACGCCTTCCGTCACCGAGCCGCCGTCTGCCAACTGCCCCGCCGTGCCGACAATATCGGGGGCGGTGTAGCGCAGCACCATCAGCGCGCCATCGGGGGCGGTGGTGAGCCGCGGTTTGCTGGCGTCGCTGTAATCGCCGGAAATAGCGGCGAACACCAGCGTGGTCGAAACCACATCCTGCACCTGCACATCCCAT
>CAYZQQ010000552.1:0-2106 GCA_964480075.1 uncultured Anaerolineaceae bacterium | reverse complement strand
AGGACATTTGACGATTGTCAAATGTGAGATGAGTACCTTTAACAACTGCATAAATTGCGTTTAGCGCCGAAAAAGCGTTAAAATAAGCGTATGAGCAAACAAAAGAAACCTTCCACCGTCCGACATACCCGTTCCAACCAACTGGCACGCCAAACGAAACCGCCCACTCCGCCCCCGGACGAGGTGACCGCCGCGCGTATCAAGGAAATCATTCATCCGGCGACGCTGGCACAAGTCTCGTATTACCACCAACTGGGATTGCGTGAGCGCACGCTCACCTTGCCGATAATGGTGGCACTGCTGTTAAGCCTCGTTTGGCGTCAATTCAGTTCCATTAACGAAGCCCTGCGCGCCTGGCAAAAAGAGGCGCATTTATGGGCACCGACCATCAGAATCAGCCAGCAAGCCATCTCCGAGCGGTTGCGCACCCTGCCGGCCGAGTTGTTCGCCCGGATACCGGATGACGTTCTACCGCAGTTGCAACAACGTTGGGCGCAGCGTCAGCGCCCCCCTGCCGGATGAGATAAAGTGGGCGCTGGCACGCTACGAGTGGGTTTGGGCGGTGGATGTCCACGCTGGACGCGCTGATGAAACGGGTGGGGCTATTGCGCAACCAGCCCGACCACCCGCTGGCCGGTCGAATGCTGGCTATTTTGGATGTGGCTTCCCGGCTGCCGCAGCGTATTTGGCGTACCGACGATGACCGGGCACACGACCAGCGCTTCTGGGATGATATTCTGCCGCATATACCAACACCCTGTTGCTCTTCGACCTGGGCTTCACCAATTTTGCGCGGTACCGGCAATTAACCGAGCGGAATATCACCTTCATCACCCGCGCCAAAAAGAATCACGAATTCCCGCGAATCCTCGTCACTTTATGACGCTGTTGAGTATAGTACTCAGTCAAGCGTTGAATGATGGATACAAGTGTTTCAGTTTTATTCTGGCATCGGCAGTTGTAAATTGCCAGTTAATGGTAACTTTCGCTTGATTGCGTCGGGTTTCCCAATGTCCAACCTCTTTCTCAAGGCGATCCCGATGGGCAATTCGTCGATTGAGACATTGACGCGATAAAATACTCAATTCAATCTCCGCCATATTGAGCCAACTCCCGTGTTTGGGCGGGTGATGAAATTGAAGACGTTGAACAATTCGATGGGCTTCCGGTGCCGGAAATGCATCGTAAAGTGCCGCTAAGGGATTGAATATACTCGACTTTTGCAGTAGTAGTCAAAAATGGCTAGGAAAGAGGTATTTTCGTTTTTGAGGGCTGATTTTGGGCACACGAATACCCCAAAGTCCCTTTCGGCACTCAGAAAGAGGTTTTTTGTCGCAGAACTATGAGGCTGGGAAAAGCTGTTTCATCAACTCATCGTAGGAAATGCCTTGTTTCCCGCACTCATAACAATAGGCGAAAAGAGCCGCCAAGATCTCTTTTTGGAATTCCCTTAACCCGTCTCCAAAAGTAGTTTGGATGTCATCACCACAACGCATTATGCAATCCGGGTTTTACAATTTGACGATAGAATAGGCTAAGAAGACCAAAATCCAGTGTTTTTGGATACCGGTAAAGTCTCTCAACTCATATTTATCCAATTCCAAAGACCCCTTGCTAATTTCGTAGAATGGCTCGACAGACCAGCGATGCCGACCAATAGAGAGGATTTTAGCAGCGTTCCATTGCTTATTGTTGCTGACAAAAAACTTGGGGTCGCCCTTCAGTTCAGCCGTTTTGAATGAGACAACAACCCGTTTGCGGTTCAATTTTGAAATACGAATAACTTTGCTAAAAGCCCAGTATGTTTTCTTTATCCCTTTGAAGTAAAAGGAGGTTTCACGAAATACTTTTTGATATTTTGGATGGTCACGATTTTGATGGTCTTGAACCAGTTGTTTGACCCAATCGCTGATATGTTGCCAGTCCTGGCTGACCAAAACTCTACGATTGGCCTTGAGTTGACCCACATAATAGTACCCATCCCCTTTTTGCTCGATATGGTTGAGGACTTTCGGCACGGTAAACCAACTGTCAAAAACAACCGGTGCCGTATACCGAAAAAAGGATTCATGCGGCGCGGGATGCACAGCGCCACTGAGTACGGCA
>CAYZQQ010000551.1:0-2119 GCA_964480075.1 uncultured Anaerolineaceae bacterium | reverse complement strand
GTAGTGCGCCGTCGGCTGCACGGGAATCGGCTCTTTGGTGGGGTCAACGCCAACATAGGTTTTGCAGAAGTCGGTGATGTCTTCCAATTTCGCGCGGACGTAATCGGCGTCAATGTGGCGCAGTTCGCCGTTGGGTTGGCGCGAGTCATCAATTTCAAAATATTTGTTGACGGTGTCGGGCGTGATGTCGAGATACACATAATCTTTGCCGTCAATCCCCTTGCCATCCATCACTTCCAGATAAATGGCGCGGGAAACCACATCGCGTGAGGCAAGTTCTTTGACCGTCGGCGCGTATTTCGGCATAAACCGTTCGCCGTCTTTATTGATGAGGACCCCCCCTTCGCCGCGCACGGCTTCGGTGATGAGAATGCCGAGCTTGAACAAGCCGGTGGGATGGAATTGGAAGAATTCCATATCTTCCAGCGGGAGGTTGTGGCGCAAAACCACCGCCGCGCCGTCGCCGGTGAGGGTGAGCGCGTTGGAGGTGATATTCCACACCCGCCCCCAGCCGCCGGTGGCGAGCATCACGGCTTTGGCGTGGAAGACGTGCAGGTCGCCGGTGTCGATTTCATACGCCACCACGCCCCGACACTCACCGTCAACCATAATCAGGTCGAGCATTTGGTATTCATCGTAAAAATTGACGTTGTGTTTGATGCACTGCTGGTACAGCGTTTGCAGAATCATATGCCCGGTACGGTCGGCGGCGTTGCAAGCGCGCAAAACGGGTTGTTTGGTTTCGTTGTTGGTGTGCCCGCCGAACCGGCGTTGGGAGATTTTCCCTTCCGGCGTGCGGTCGAAGGGCAGTCCCATATGTTCCAGCTCATACACCACGCTGGGGGCATCTTTGCACATAAATTCAATAGCGTCTTGGTCGCCCAAAAAGTCCGATCCTTTGATGGTGTCGTAGGCGTGCCATTGCCAGGTGTCTTTTTCCAAATTCGCCAACGACGCGCCGATACCGCCTTGCGCCGCGCCAGTGTGCGAACGTGTGGGATACAGTTTTGAAATCACGGCAGTATCCACTTCTTTTCCGGCGTACAGAGCCGCCGTCAGCCCTGCGCCGCCCGCGCCAACAATGATAACATCGTGTTTATGGTAATGGTATTGCATCGTTCAATCTCCGTTATCCGTTAAACGTGAAAATAACATACGCGCCCGCTATAATGACGAAGAAGAACACCACAAACAGCAGAGTTTTGGCGAATACGCGCCATCCTCGGTTGTGAATATAATCTTCCAGTGCGAAACGGGTCCCATTCATTCCGTGCACCAGTGCCAGAATCAGCAACACTAAGTCGAAGGTTCGCCACAGTGTGCCCGTATTGGGGTCTGTCCAGCGTCCGGCAATCACATCGAACGTAATATTGCTCAGCCCTATCACATAATGCATCCACATGAGATGGAATATAATCATTAACGATAAAATCACCCCGGAAACTCGCATATAAAACCAAGATGCCAGTTCAAAGCCGCCGCCTTGGGGTCTGGGAGTACGTGCATATTTTGTCATCGAAGCCATAATATCCTCCTATCCGTGCGTCAACAGGTTCATAATGTCAATACCAATCAGCGGAATCACCAGGACGAGTACAATAATCCATACGGCGGTTGCCATCTGTTTTTGGTATTTGAACATGTGGGGCCAAAAGTCCTGAATGATGATGCGTATACCATTGAAGGCATGGTAAAACACACCAAAGAGCAATGCCCAGATGAATGGTCGGATAATGGCAGCATGGTAGATGAACAACAGAGCCTCAAATGCTTCTTTGCTGACACCCACCATAAAAATATCCAAAATGTGCAGGATTAGGAACGCGGCAATACCAAGCCCGCCCAACCGATGCAGGATCCACGACCAATGACCGATTCCACCTTTGTATGAAATGGTTTTAGCCAAGAATCCACGAGAGGAATTCGTTGCGCTCATAAAAACTATACCTCCTTTGGCAAAAATTTTAAGCGCCGCAATGCTACTTGCCTCACCTTTGTGTGTTGCGGTGAATTTTGCCCCATTATACTCTGATTATCCCACATTATCAAACATTGGACGGTGATTTTGTTATTTTCTCCACAACAGAAAAACGGCGTGCGGTATTTCCAACCACACGCC
>CAYZQQ010000550.1:0-2122 GCA_964480075.1 uncultured Anaerolineaceae bacterium | reverse complement strand
GCTGTCCCTACGAGAAAAACACACTACTTTGCCCCGATATTTTGAGAAGATACGTCATTCGCTATTTGAGAAAACCATCCCTGTTACCGAAACAAACGATGTGTCACTCTCGTCTGCGACGCAACAATCATAGCCGGTCACTTCGCCATGCACGTCGCCCATCATTTTCAGCGAAAGATAAAATGGCGCAGTACCGCATACATTGCGCGCCCCCCGTTCCGCGCGGATAATCTCGAAAAAGCTCTCGGCATTTCCGGCGATGAGCGGACGCAATATCCGCTCGTCGTCCCGTTTCAGCGTCGTTTTCATTTCCGCGGTGATGGGGTCGGTGTCAAATGCAGGTCCCAGATGCGCCAAATCACCGGATGCTACCGTCAGCGCGCGCCGCCCGGCAGTTGTCTGTTTTACCGCCGACAGCACATCCTGCAAACGCCGGTCATCGGCAGGGCGTTTGCCGTTGCCGATAAAATGGTAGAATGACCCGACCAGAATTGGCACGATGGGGATGGGTTTTCCATCGCGAATGAAATGGAGCCACGTCACCACCAATTCAATGGAATGCTCTTTGCGGTGATTCAACTCCTCCGCAAACGCCGACTCTTCCCCCAGCACCTTTGCCACCGCATCCACCACCGATTGCTCGGTGGGCAGCACGCCGAAGGGTGTGGCGTAATTTTGCCGCGTCGGGGTAATTTGCCCCGGCAGAAAACTATTGTGATCCGTGGCAAAAACCACCACTACCTCTGCCGCTTGCGCCAGTTTTGCCGCTCGTTTCCACAGTTGGGCATACACCTTTCCGCCACGCGCATAATCAATGTGCGGGCTGAAAACCCCGCTTCCCGTCAGCAGCGGCTCGACGGGCGGCGTGGCATCCATAAAGCCTTGCAGCTCGCGGCGCAACGCAGCGGGGTCGGCAGGATAGCTCAAGCCTGCCAACGCGGGCGGTCGGTGCGATGCAGCCCGATATTTTTCCAGCACAAAGCGTTTGATTTCCGCAAAGTTGGCATTGTCCAGCAGATACAATTCATCCAATTGTTCCAACAGCGCTTCAATCTGCGCTTCGGAAATGAGTTGCCCCGTGTGCAGCAAAAATTCCTGCCGCATCTCCGACACGATATGCTGACCATCACACACCGCCAGCACCGGCCCCAAAATCTGCGGAATCAGCGCATACTGCCCTGCCAATTCCAACGGGTCGCGCAGGTAAAATACGGGCTGCCCATCGTGAAAAAATGATTTTATTTCCAACGGGCGAAGTTTGGCGTAATCAAAGTTAGACATAATTTTTGCAATTGGCTGTCGAGCCATTAGCCATCAGCGGTCAGCAACCGGCTGATGGCTAATCGTTGGTTGCTGACTGCTACGCTTCCACAATTTCAATCGTTTTCAGGGTGTCGCCCGGCTCACGATTGCGCTGTGGGTCGCGGACGGAAATGGCGCTGACAACATCCATCCCGTCCACCACTTCACCGAAAATGGTGTGCCGATTGTTGAGGTGCGGCGTTTCCGTAAAGGTGATGAAGAATTGGCTGCCGTTGGTGCCGGGACCGGCATTTGCCATCGCCAGCAGCCCGGGGCGATCAAATTTCAAATCGGGGTGGAATTCATCGCCGAATTTGTAGCCGGGACCACCCATCCCACTGCCGGTGGGGTCGCCGCCCTGCGCCATAAAATCGGGTATCACGCGGTGAAAGGTTGTGCCGTCATAATAGCCTTCGTGCGCCAAAAAAACCATGTTGTTTACGGTTTTGGGGGTTTTATCAGCGAACAGTTTTATTTTGATGTCGCCTTTATCGGTTTTGAAAATGGCATGATAGGTTTTGGTGGTATCAATGACCATTTCCGGGGGGGATGAATATTGTTTTGACATTTTGTTTCTCCTTTTAAAAACTATGCTCAATAGTTTACCCGCACAATCATAAATGCCAAATTATAGCCGCTTTCAATAGAATACAGATGACACTGATTTTCGCTGATTTTTTTGAAATTTATGGGTCTTTGGGAATTCAGGGGGTTTGTCATTACGAGGCGCGTTTTTTGCGCCGAAGCAATCCCCGTGAGCGTAACCGGAGATTGCTTCGCTTCGCTCGCAATGACATTTTACCTATCCCCCCTGAATTCC
>CAYZQQ010000549.1:0-2136 GCA_964480075.1 uncultured Anaerolineaceae bacterium | reverse complement strand
ATCATCTAGAATTTGAGGGTTGCCCCGAAATAAATTTCAGGGCTAAAAGCCAAAGCCGACTGAAAGTCGGCTTAACAGAGGAAACAGATAAACTTTAGATAATTTCGTGATTGGTTGTATTTTTAGTGCCCTTGCTTGTAGTGACAGAGCAATGCTCTGTCACTACTTGAAATACCGTATATCTCGGTTGTGTAATGTTAAAACGTTTTCTCTATGAGTTATGAGCCTGAACTTTAGTTCAAGGCGAAAAAACAAGCGACCCTGAATTCCGAAAGCGCCGGATATTTGTGGCTAAAAAATTCCCCCCCCCATTAAATATCGCGCTGCCCCAATCGCCAATCACCCTTTCACTCCCGCCGTTTGACCCGCTGCCAGCGTGTCGATTGCCCGCCGGTCAAAAATCGCCATAAGCCCATTAACGCCGCCAAATTACTGTTGACCAAAAATGTGGGCAGATAGAACAGTTTGCTCACTTTTCCCCCCGTTGATTGCCGCCGCATGCCGACCAGCGCCAGCAGATAGAATCCAGCTTGACCCGCGAAGACCATCCGCCACAACCAACCGATGCCCCGCACTGCCAGCCACAAATTCGAAACCAGCGCGGCAATCATCGCCAGCGGAACCAATGGGCGTAAATACTTGTGCGAAATCACCTGCCACATGGTCAGTGGATTTCTCCATGGCAGCAAATCTCTCGCCAGCGCCAGCGATTGATACCGTCCGGCGACAATGCGGGCGCGGCGCGCCATTTCATCTCCCGCCGTGACCGACACTCGTTCCACTGAACGAGCGCGGGGATTGTAAATAATGCGGTGCCCACGCCGAAGCAAGCGCATCGCCATGAAAAAATCATCGTTGATGACAGCATCCGGTGGCGCTTCGAACAGATTTCGGCGGATAGCAAAGATTTCCCCCATCGCACCGATAGATGTACCTAAACGTGTCTCTTTCGTTTTTATGAATGATTCGTATTTCCAATATAACCCCTCCGATTCACCGAGCACCCCATCTCCTTTGGCAATTACTTTTATGCCCGTTACCGCACCCACCGTGGGATCGCCAAAAGGCGCAATCAATTCCCGCAGCGTGCTTTCATCATACATATTATTGGCATCGGAGAAAATTACGATGTCGCCGCGAGCGTGCGGTATAGCACGGTTGATAGCTGCCATTTTCCCCCGTCGCGGCGGTTCAAAACACAATTCCACGCCCTGCGCCGAAAATTCGCGCACAATATCGGGGGTGCGGTCATCCGAGCCATCGGCGGTGACAAGAATCTGTAGTTTCTCGTGGGGATAATCAAGCGCCAGACTATTTTCCAGCTTTTTGGCAATGATAGATTCTTCATTGTATGCGGCAATCAGCAGCGTCACTGAGGGAATGATGGGCTGGCGTATGACTTCTTTGTGAAAAAATCGCGCCAGCAGCGCCAGCAGCGCGGGGTATCCGGCATAAGTGTAAATGACAAGCGCAATGCTCAGCCAAAAGAGGGTTGTCATTTTGATGTTCTCCGTTTAGGGGGCAAAGTTTCAGGTTCCAAGTCCAAAGCTATCACGAATCACGTTTCACGAATTATGGGCACACCGCAATTTCCGCCGTGCGCCAATCAATATCATCCAGCGAAAAATTGCCGGAACGCCCAATATTGTTCACCTGCCCGTTCACCGAGCGCATAACGTCTGTCAGTGGGACGTAAAAATTGCCGGCGTCATCCACCACCCCGCTGTTCCGGGGGTCGGTGCCATTGCCACCGAAACCGTTTGTCCATTGATACCAGCTCGCGCCGACAATCCACGGCAAATCTGCCCAAGCTGACACCAAATTGGCATACGCCCACCCTCGCTGATATTGGCGCGTCACGGTTTTGGGTCGCCAGCGCATTACCGGCACGTTAGCATCTTCCGCCGCCATCCCAAATTCCGCGATGTAGAGCGGGCGTTGGGTGGCGTCAAAAAACGTCGCTTTCACCATCGCCATCCATTCACGCGGCTGAAAGGTGCGGCTCTGGTTAAAATCGGGATACCAATTGAGCGCAATCACATCAAACCGGCTGAAAATATCCATGTTGCGGCGCAGGTCGTCAAGTGCGGCAGGGCGTTCCGGGTCAAAACGGTTGCTAAAAATCAAATGGTGCAT
>CAYZQQ010000548.1:0-2144 GCA_964480075.1 uncultured Anaerolineaceae bacterium | reverse complement strand
ACCGCCGGACACGTAAAAAATACCCTGCGCGACCGGCTGGTGGCGCAGGTGATGGCGCTCGGTCCCCGGTTTGCCGCCGGTGAGCGCAGTGGCGAGCTGGTCAACACCGCCGTGGAAGGCATCGAAGCGCTGGACGCCTATTTTAGCCAATATCTGCCCCAACTTGCCACTGCGGCGATGGTTCCGCTCACCATTTTGATTTTCGTTTTCCCCAACGATATTCTTTCCGGGGGGGTGCTGCTCGTCACCGCGCCGATTATCCCCGTGTTTATGTGGCTCATCGGCAGTATCGCCGAAGATATGACCAAAAAACAATGGAGTCAACTCAGCCGGATGAGCGCCCATTTTTTGGATGTTCTGCAGGGATTGACCACCCTGAAACTGCTGGGACGCAGTCGGGAACAAATTGAAACCATCCGTGACATCAGCAACCGCTTCCGCGAAACCACCATGGAGGTGCTGCGCGTGGCATTTCTGTCGGCGCTGGTGCTGGAAATGGCGGCAACCATCAGCACGGCGGTGGTCGCGGTGGAAATTGGCTTGCGGCTGATGTACGGTAAAATGGAATTTCCGCAGGCGCTGTTCATTCTGGTGCTCGCGCCGGAATTTTATATGCCGCTGCGGCTGCTCGGCACACGGTTTCATGCGGGAATGGCGGGCACTGCCGCCGCGAAACGTATTTTTCAGGTGCTCGATTATCCACTGCCACAGCCAAAGTTCGCCGCCGCCGAACCCCCGTCACCCCGGATGAACATCAGTTTTCGGCATGTGTCATTCGCGTATGATAGCGGTGGCCGTCCCGCGCTGAACGACCTTTCGTTCACCATCGAACCGGGGCAAACGGTGGCGCTGGTGGGTCCGAGCGGCGCGGGCAAAAGCACCGTCGCCAACCTGCTGCTGCGCTTTATTGAGCCGCAAACGGGAACCATCACAGTGGATGGCAGCCTGCTCAATCAGCTTGATGCCGCCCGTTGGCGCGCGCAAATTGGGTGGGTTCCGCAAATGCCGTATCTGTTTGATGATACCATCGCCGAAAATATCCGGCTGGCGCGCCCCGATGCGCCATTTTCGGCAGTGGAAAACGCGGCAAAATTGGCACACGCCGACGGGTTCATCGCCGAGTTGCCACAGGGCTATCAGACCCGCATCGGTGAGCGCGGGGCGCGGCTCAGCGGCGGGCAGGCACAGCGTATCGCACTGGCGCGGGCATTTTTAAAAGATGCGCCCTTTCTCATTTTGGATGAAGCCACCGCCAATCTCGACCCGCGCCACGAGTCAGATATTCAAACCGCCATCGCCGCCCTGCTGAAACAGCGCACCGCGCTGATTATCGCCCACCGGCTGAATACCATCACCCGCGCCGATAAAATTTTGGTTTTACAGCACGGTTCGCTCATTGAAAGTGGTTCGCATGCTGCATTGCTGGCGCGCGACGGGCTGTACCGACGGCTCATCACCGCATTTGAGGGGGGCGTATGAGCGCCATCCGTCGGCTGCTGACGTTTGTCGCCCCGTTCCGCTGGTGGGTCATTTTAGCGATGCTGCTGGGGTTCGCCACCATCAGCAGCAGTGTCGGGCTGATGGCAACCGCCGCCTACATCATATCGAAAGCCGCGCTGCACCCCGATATTTCGGCATTGCAGGTTGCCATTGTTGGCGTGCGATTTTTCGGTATCGCGCGGGGCATTTTCCGCTATACCGAACGGTATGTGTCGCATCAGGTTACTTTTAAATTGCTCGCCCAATTTCGGGTGTGGTTTTATGCCGCGCTGGAACCGCTGGCTCCGGCACGATTGCAGCAGTTTCGCAGCGGCGATTTACTGACTCGCATTGTGGCGGATATTGCCAGTTTGGAACATTTTTATGTGCGGGTGATTGCGCCTCCGGCAGTGGCAGCGCTGGTTGCCGGGCTGATGTGGGTGCTGATGGCATCGGTTGCGCTGCCGCTGGCGATGGTCACGCTGGCATTTTTGGCGATTGCCGCCGTGGGCGTTCCACTGCTCACCCGAACCCTGGGGCGCGGCGTCGGGCAATCGGCGGTGGAAACCCGCGCCGAACTGAATACCGCGCTGGTGGACAGTGTGCAGGGGGTGGCGGATGTGCTCAGCAGCGGGCGCGAAACAACCCAACGCAACCGTCTCCGC
>CAYZQQ010000547.1:0-2153 GCA_964480075.1 uncultured Anaerolineaceae bacterium | reverse complement strand
GTATCGAATTGACGGAAGCACTGCGGGCAATGGGCGACGATACGCCCATTTTGATGCTCACTGCGCGGGATGCCGTGGAAGACCGCGTGACCGGACTCGATGCTGGCGCAGACGATTATCTGATGAAACCATTTGCCCCCAGCGAATTGCTGGCGCGCGTGCGAGCGTTGTTGCGGCGTTTCAAAAAAACCGCTGCCACCGAACAAAAACTGGCATACGCCGATATGTCGCTTGACCCCGCCACCCGCGAAGTGTACCGCGGCACACGGCGCATCGAATTAACCCCCAAAGAATACGATTTGTTGCAATATTTTCTGATTAATCCGCGACAAGTACTCACCCGCGACCGTATTCTGGAAGAAATCTGGGGGTACGATTTTGGCGGGGCGGATAATGTGCTGGAAGTGTACGTGGGCTATCTGCGCAAAAAACTGGAAGCCAGTGGTGAACCGCGCGTCATCCGCACCGTGCGCGGCGTGGGCTACGCCCTGCGGGAGGACTGATGTCCGTTCGATTGCGATTAACAGTAATTTATAGCGGCATTTTGGCGCTGACGCTGGTGCTGTTCAGTGTGGGACTGTATGGTCTTCAAGCGCGAACGACGCTGCAAGAGTATGAGAAGCGGCTGTCCGGAGCGGCGAAATTTCTGTCGGAACCGCGCGCGCTGCCACCGGATTTTGAACGATTTGCCGCTCAGCGCATTCCCCGCCAGCGATTTCCCGGTCAGCCGTATTTTCAACTGCGTGATGTGGACGGAAATCTGTTGCAAACCGACCCCAATTTGCAGGGGATAACCCCCATTCCGCTGGACGATACCACCCTGAAAAAACTGGTTTCCGGCGGCTATGACCGGCTTGACATCACATCAGTCAATGACGAACGATTTTTGGTACACAATCAATTGGTAACACTTCCCAATCAAGAAATGGGTATTGTGCAAATTGCTGTTTCACTGCGCGAGCGCGATCGCTACCTGTGGCGGTTGAGCCGCATGTTGATGACCGGCAGTGGCATGGTGGTGCTATTGGCGTTTGGCATCGGTTGGTTTTTGGCGGGATTGGCATTGCGTCCCATTAACCGCATCACCCAAACGGCACAAGCCATCGGTACGGAGCAAGATTTCAGCAAACGGGTAGATTATTCCGGTCCTGCGGATGAGGTTGGACGGCTGGCGACTACTTTCAACGATATGCTGGCGCGATTGCAGACAGCATATCAGCAAATTGAAACCTCGCTGCACGCCCAAAAACAATTTGTCGCCGATGCCTCGCACGAATTGCGCACCCCGTTGACCACCATTCGCGGGAACTTGGGGCTGTTACAACAAGATACAGAAATCGCTACCGATGAGCAAACCGATATTCTGGGCGATATGGTGGATGAAACAGAACGACTGATGCGGCTGGTACACAATTTGCTGGCGCTGGCGCGCGCCGACGCCGGACATACATTGCCGCTGATGGCGGTGAACGTGTCAGATGTGGCGGACGATGTGTGCCGGCAGGTAAAAACAGTATCGCCGGAACGGAATATCATCTGTCGCACAGATGGCACAGCTGTGGCGCGCGCCAACCCCGATGCGCTGAAACAAGTTTTGCTGGTGCTGCTGGATAATGCCATGCGGCACACAAACGTGGCTGCCGAAATTGCGCTCGCGGTTGCCACCGATGCCGACCGGGTGCGCATCACCGTGCGTGATACGGGCGCAGGCATCCCCGCCGACCAACTGCCGCACGTGTTTGACCGTTTCTATCGCGGGGATGTGGCGCGTACCGGCGCGGGCGCGGGACTGGGGCTCTCCATCGCCAAAGAATTGGTGGAGGCGCAGGACGGAACTATCGCTGCGCAGAGCCAGCCGGGGCAGGGGGCAGAGTTCACCGTGCATCTGCCGCGTGAGAATGCCGGATAATATTGAGGATAAATGCGCCGGGTGTTAAAACGAGAATTTCGTTTGACATCCGGCGTTTTCGCGTTATGATATTATTAGAGAGTTTTATCATTTTGTAAAAAAACACGTGAAAATTCCATAAAACATTTTGACACGATGACAATGTTCAACCACTCATAATGGGAGGTGTGGAATGTATAAAAACATTGTTTTAGCGTATGATGGTTCTGACAGCGCGGAGGCAGCATTGTATCACGCCCGCGAT
>CAYZQQ010000546.1:0-2169 GCA_964480075.1 uncultured Anaerolineaceae bacterium | reverse complement strand
CCGATCTTCCTGATTGCCGACCATGTCGGTGGCGCGGCTGTAGAAGCGGTACACGCCTTCGGTGGTGGGGGTATAGGTTGTTTGCCAGTATGATACCGTTGCGCCCGGCGAAGCGAGCGTCACCGGCTGCCAACCACCTGTGGGCAGCGTAGCGGTGATGGGTTGGGTATTGTCAGCCACTGAAACCACGCTGTATTCCACCGACGCCACACCGGAGTTGCCCATGACGCTCGACAGGTCTTCTTTGCCCAGCATCAGCGAAATCGGCGGAGCGAGCAGTTCGCTGTAGCCCGCATCGGCGCGCGCACCGCCGCCCTGCGGCACCACCGCATCGGGTGCGGCAATGTCCAGCGCAGGTGAAGCCGCCGTCAGACGATACGGCGCGCCGCCGCCAAACTGCGGATTTTGCCCGGTCACGTCGCTGGTTCCCGCCGTCACGCCGCTGGTATCGGCGGTATTGAATAACAAGTTGTAATCGGAATAAATTTGCCCGTTTGAAGCGGCACTCAAGCCCGTGCCGTTGCCGGAAAGAATACTGCTATCAACCGTCGCCCATACGCCCGCACCGTTTGCAGACACGCCGACGGTATTGTTGACGATAGTGTTGAAATTCAATTGTCCGGTGGCGCGATTGCTCAATGCCACGCCCACGGTATTGCTGTGAATAATGTTGCGGAAGACGACCACATTGTTTGCCGCGCCGGTGATGTTGACCCCCGTGCCGCCCGTCAGCGAGAAGCCGACCACACCGGCATCAGTCACGCCGTTAAAGGTCACGGCGCTGCTACTGCCGCCCGCGTCGAGGGTGGTCACTTCTGCACCGCTGCCCAACAGCATCACATGGCTGGGCACGGACACCGTTTCGTTATATGTGCCGGGGGCCACACCCACCGTCAATTGCGGGAAGAGTTCCCCACCGGACTGGATGTATCCCAACACAGCGGTGGCTTCATCCAACGCATCCTGAATTTTGCTGAAGGCATCCACGCCCCACGTCAGGCCATCATTGACACAGAGCGGACAATACGCCGCATCCACGTAGAAATTGGCGCGTCCTTGTTCCACATAACCAATATCCGCCAGATTACCACTGCCCGGCGGTGCGGGGTCGGTGGGGTTGCCGGCATCAATCACCGGCGAATAATTTACGGTGCGATAATCGTTGTTGGTCGGGTCGACAAATATCGGGTCAAGGAAGAGTTCTGCCGCGCCCGCTGTGGCATCCGCACCAAAATCAGAGCCGTTTTGCCAGAAGAGGTTGTAGGTGTGCAATTTGGTTGCGGCGCAATTCTGGTAGCTCAAGCCTGCGCCGGTATGGTAGGCGAAAACAGTGTTCCGCACGTCGATTTCGGCGCAGTTGGTGGCGTTCAGCCCGTTCACGTTGCGGGCGATGGTGGCATTGGCGATGGACACATCCACGCCGGAGCCGTCCACATGCACGCCGTTGTTGGCTTGCGATACAATGGCGCGGTTGAATTCGGCGTATTGGGCGCGTCCGCCGACATACAGGCCATCGCGCCCGCTGCCCTGCGGGTCAAGCATGAAATTCGACACCTTCACGCCACTTGCGCCGTCAATGCGCATCAACGGGTCACTGCCGCCGCTCGGCGGGCGAATAATTGTCCATTCGGCATTGCCGCCGATGAGCGTCACCCCGCTGGGCAGATAGAGCGATTCTTCGTAAATGCCCGGCTCCACCACCACCTGATTCGTGCCGCTGTTCAGCACACTTTGGATACCCGTGGTTGTGGTGGCGGTCAGCGGCGCAACATAGGCGTGGTAGCCCATATCCAGCCCCGCATTGGGCAGACGGTACACATTCCGCGTTGAATCGAGGAAGGGGTCGCCGGAATTGGTGGGCAGTGAGCCGCCATTGTTCGGCAAATGCGTTCCATTATATTGGTAATTCCCTGCTCCCATGCGGAAGTTGAAATCGAGTGGCAGCGGGTCGGTCAGGTTCATCCAGTCGCCGCCGCCCACCGTGGGCGCATAGATAATCGAACGGTCAAAGCCGACTTTGTTCGGTTCCGGCAGGGGATACTGCCAAAAATCGGTAGTGCCGTTGCCGCGCACCGCGTACAGCGCCGCCCCGCCAATATCCGGCAGTGTCGGCACATATACCAGTGAACCGCCGGCGCCCACCCCGCCGGGGGTGTTCTGCCCGGTGTC
>CAYZQQ010000545.1:0-2173 GCA_964480075.1 uncultured Anaerolineaceae bacterium | reverse complement strand
TGAATGCCGATGCTGCTGTATTTGATGATGAATTGTTGCAGCAATCCCACCAGCACCGACCCCACCGCCGCACCGGGGAAACTGGTCAGCCCGCCGATGGCGAGCGCAATCAGCGCTAGCAGCAGCAACCGCGTCCCCATATCGTTCGACAATCCCACCGATGGCGCGGCTAAAATCCCGCCGAGCGCGGCAATGCCCGTCCCCATCGCAAACACCAGCGTGAACACCTGCCGCACGTTGATGCCCAGCGCCTCCACCATTTCGCTGTCCTGCACGCCCGCGCGGATAATCATTCCGAGCCGCGTGCGCTGGAGCAGCAGCCATATCCCCACCAGCACCAGCACCCCAAACGCAATGATGAAAATTTCGTTGTATGTCCGAACCCGCCCGTCAAACAGCAAAATCGTCGAGCAATGATTTGTCAGCCAGTCGCCCACATTTACGGCAGGACACGGTTTTGCGCCCTGCGCGAAAAGTTCCGGTTTCGGCATGGTGAATTCGGGGCGTCCCCAAACAGCCCGCACGGTTTCAATGCCGATGAAACTCAGACCGAGCGTGAGCATAATCTGGTAAATCGGGCGGTCGTATAGCGGGCGAATCATCGTCGTTTCGATAATAGCGCCCAGCGCAAACCCCACGCCGGAAGCCACCACCATCGCCACAAAAAAGCGGAGGGTGGTGCTTAAATTGATGAGCCACGCCGTCAACGAATCGTTCAGCCAAAAACTACCCAGCCCGATGACAACCATCACCCCCGCGAAAATGAGGGGCAGACGCGGCAACTCCGGCGCGGTGATGGCCGTTTCGCGGCGGCGCAAAAATGCCGCCAGCCATGCCGCCACCAATCCCCCGCCGAGCAGAATTCCCAGCAGAACCACCAGCGGCGGCACGCCGGAAATGGTCACGGGTGGGGGCAGCACCAGCTTGTTTTGCGACAGCGCCAGAGAATAATTGATGGGGCTTTGGGCATAATCCTGCGAATTCCAGATGGACAGCGGATAGCGGAAAAGTGTCACTGCCAGAATGGCGAGTCCCGCCGCCAGCGCGCCCGTTGCCACCGGCGGGGTGAAAAACCGGCTGCGCCCCAGCAGAATCTTCCACACCGGCAACAGCACAAATCCCGCCGAAACCAGCAGCAGCGGTGGCAGCACATCCACAAACGTGTCGGGGCGGACATACACCGTCCAGCCGATATATGCGCCGAGCATGAAAAATTCGCCGTGCGCCAGATTCAGCACATCCATCAACCCTAAAATCAGCGACAGCCCCGCCGCCACCAAAAACGTCACCGCGCCGACGGACAGTTCGCGCAGCACGGTGATGCTCCAGTTTTTTGCTCCCAAATCGGGCAGTGCCATCAAAAAAAGCAGGGCAATAATCGCCAGCACACTGAGCCGGATGCGGTTGTGTTTGAGTGTTTCGATAAAATTCGCCATAGCGTTGTCTCACATCGTTTCTTGAAATCAGAAAAATTGCACACGGATTGCACGGATGATACGGATAACCACAGATTTTATCTTTCTTGAAAATGCACTGTGATATTTCAAAAAAATCAGCGAAAATCAGTGTAATCTGTTCAATCCGTGTTCCATTTTTCACGCCGCGCCCAAATAACGGTGGATGGTTTCGGCATCGGTTGTCAAATCTGCCATACGTCCGTGTTTCACGGTTTTTCCTTCCTCAACAATGACGAAATGTTCCGCCAGTTTGCTGGCAACGATGAAATTCTGTTCCACCAGCAGCACGGTCGTTTCCGCCGAAAGCTGGCGAATGGCAGCCATCATCTGTTCGATGATGACCGGCGCGAGTCCCTCGCTCGGTTCATCAATGAGCAGTAATTTATTGTTGGGAACAAGGGCGCGCGCCACCGCCAGCATTTGCTGTTGCCCACCGGAAAGATTGGTGCCGGGCAGTTTGATGAGCCGCTTCAAATCGGGAAATAGGCTGAAGATGAAATCTTCTTTGCGGGCGAAATCGCCTTTTTTGCGCTCGGCGATTTTTAGGTTCTCTTCCACGCTCAAATCGCGGAAGATGGCGCGGTGTTCCGGCACAAATCCGATGCCCATTGCGGCAATATCGAAACTACGCCGCCCCTGAATGTTCGTATCATCGAAAATGATGCGTCCCCGCGCGGGGGGTGTCAGCCCCAGAATGGTTTTCAGCGTGGTGGTTT
>CAYZQQ010000544.1:0-2180 GCA_964480075.1 uncultured Anaerolineaceae bacterium | reverse complement strand
CAATTTTGCGGGAACTTTCCCGTGTGTATGAGCGTCAAACAATTAGCAATTAAAAATTGATAATTAAAAATTGACTATTCCATTTGGAAGGAGTTGTCCGATGAAACCCAAACTGTTTTCCCTGCTGATTGCCCTGACCGCCCTATTTTTCCTGCCGCTGCCAGCGCTGGCGGATGGCATCATCATCCCCGACCCGCCGATTTGTTTCGATTGCCCCGTGCCGCCCCCGCCCCCGCGTGAAACGCCATACCTTTCCGTGCAGAACCACCACGTCACGGTGACGATTGACCGGCAGGTCGCCACCACCCGCGTCGAGCAGGTGTTCCGCAACGATTCGCCGTGGGCGCTGGAAGGGACATACATTTTCCCGCTGCCGGAAAATGCCGCCATCAACCAATTCTCGATGTGGATTGACGGCGAAAAAGTGGACGGGCAACTGCACACCAAAGAAGAAGCCCGCCGCATTTACGATGACATCGTTCGGCGGCGGCTCGACCCTGCCTTGCTGGAATATATCGGGCGTGATTTGTTCCGCGCCAGCATTTTCCCCATTGACCCCGGCGACACTCGCAAAGTGGTGCTGGAATACAGCCAGATTCTCCCTGCCGATGGCGGGCTGGTGAAGTACGTGTATGGACTCAGCACCGAAAAATTTTCCGCCAAACCACTGGAAGATGTGTCCGTCACGGTCAACATCCGCTCCGATGACGCCATCAAAGCCGTGTATTCGCCGAGCCACCCGGTCAGCATTGACCGCCCCGACGATTTCCACGCCACCATCGGCTGGGAAGCCCGCGACGTGCGCCCCGACACCGATTTTGCGCTCTATTACACGCTGTCGCCGCAGGATTTGGGGTTGAATCTGCTCAGCTATAAAAATGGGGATGAAGACGGCTTTTTCACCATGCTGATTGCGCCGTCCATTAAAAGCGACGAGATTGTGGACAAAGATGTGGTGCTGGTGCTGGACACCTCCGGTTCGATGGAGGGCGAAAAGCTGACGCAGGCGCAGGACGCGCTCAATTTTGTGCTCAACCATCTCAACCCGAATGACCGTTTCAATGTGGTGGCGTTCAGCACCGGCGTGCGAGCCTTCTCCAATGGGCTGGAGCCGGTTTCCGCCGTGCCGGAAGCCGAGCGTTTTGTGCAAAATCTTCGCGCCGGAGGCAGTACCGACATCAACCGCGCCCTGCTGGAAGCAATGGCGAGCCTTGACCGCGACACCGCCCGCCCCGCCATCATCATCTTCCTGACCGATGGACTGCCCACCAGCGGCGTCACCGAACCCGACCAAATTTTGAACAGCGTCACCCAATCCGCGCCGAAAAATACCCGCATTTTCCCCTTTGGCGTGGGCGACGATGTGGATACCTTCCTGCTCGATTCGCTGGCGCGGGAATTGCGCGGCGCGAGCGCGTATGTTCGCCCCGGTGAACGGGTGGATGAAGCGGTGAGTGGATTTTACGCCAAAGTCAGCACGCCCGTGCTGGCGGATGTGGAACTGACGGTGGACGGTGTGACCATCGCCGACACATACCCGTATCCCCTGCCCGATATTTTCGCCGGAACGCAACTGGTGGTGACGGGACGGTATCCCCGCGGCGGCGCGGCAACCGTCACCCTGCGCGGCACAATCAATGGGCGGTCGCAGGAATTTCGGTATGATGACCTGACATTCGCCCGCGATGGCGGCGCGGAATTCATCCCCCGGCTGTGGGCAACCCGCAAAATCGGCTATTTGCTGAACCAGATTCGGTTGCACGGCGAAAATCCCGAAGCGATTGACCAAATTGTGACGCTCAGCATTCGGTATGGAATCATCACCCCGTACACCAGTTTTCTAGTGGAAGAACCGGCGGACGCGCTGACCGAACGCGGGCGGGATGTCATCATCCAGCAGGAAACCGAATCGGCGATGAGCGCTGCCCCTGCGCCGAGTTCGGGCGCGGCGGCGGTGCAGAAAGCCGTGGAAAGCATGGCGCTGGAGAGCGCAGATATGGCTGCGCCTGCGCCATCCACCCCGATGGAAGTTCCGGCGGCGGACGGTGGTGCGGTGGGGCTGTCGCAATCTCCGGCGGTGGTCACCGTGGGCGAAAAAGCGTTCGTTCTGCGCGATGGGGTGTGGACGGACACCACCTTCGACCCGGAAAAGATGACCGCGCGCCCGCTGGCGTTTGCTT
>CAYZQQ010000543.1:0-2191 GCA_964480075.1 uncultured Anaerolineaceae bacterium | reverse complement strand
GGCAAATAAATTGTCAACGCTGCCACCGCCAGCACGGCGATGGCTATAGTACGTCCCAGCGCACTGTTTTGCATTGTAATGCCTTTGAAAAAGGTATCATGAGCAGCACTACCAGCACAAAAAATATGCCGCCCGCATAGTTATGGTAAAAATCGAATGCTGCGGCAATGCCCCAAAATCGCGCGACAAATAATAAATTGGCAATGCGCAGCACGTTACCAAAAATTGCCAACGGCACCGCCGACCCAATCAGCGCCAGCTTTCCCCACCACGGACCGCGGAGCATATACGCCGCCAAAATTGTCAAGGTCAGCAACGCGATAATAGAATTGATGCCGCTGCACTGTGCCCCAATGGTGAGGGTGGTGTTGGGTAATGTTACCGCCGCGCCATTCACTGCCACATCCAGTCCCAGCAGCCGCACCAGCGTCGTCGAAGCGCTACCCGCCCACAACGAAAGCGGCAGGGTAGCGCGTTCAACAATCGGCAGGGGAACTGCCAGCCATAAAAATGCCAGCGGGAATGCCATTCGGCGCAGGGCGGAGAAGCCCCACATTAGCCACGCCATCCCGGCAAGTACCACCACGCTGACCAACGCCGCGCCATACAGGGATTGTCGACCATAGAAAAAAAGGTAAAGCCCCACAAAAACCGCTACTCCGATGAGGGCGCGGTTATCGGGCGTTTTTTCCGGCAACCGCTGTACTGCCCGCCATATCAGATACGCAGAAATAGCGACAACCAATATGCCATGGCTGTAATATGGATTCGACAGCCATTCACCGCCCAGCCAGCGTGCCGTGGGATAAATCAACATAACCAGCAAAATGGCGATGATACTATTTTGTATTCTACTGCCAACTGTCATATTACTCTTTTCGACGTTTGAATGCCGCCCCCGCCAACCCCGCCAACCCCAAACTCAGCAGTGTGATGGTAGCCGGTTCGGGGATGGACGGACCGGGTGTTGAAATGGGGGTAAGGGTTGAAGTGGGCACCGGCGTGAGCGTGGGAGTGATACCCAACGGCACCCCTCCCTGCGCTCCCACCGGTGTGACGATGGTTGGCAGTAAACCAGCCATCACCGCCAACAGTATGAACACAGCGATAATGAGCATAAAGTTTCTTGAAATGAGTCTTGAGAGGGGCATGCTCTCCTCCAAAAAAAGATATAGTTGGGTGGATTACGGGAAACAACACGATATATTATCACACACAATAACCTGCCACGCAACTTTTACCCCAAAGGCAGGTGCGTTTCAATTTGGAGGCAAGGTTACACATCTCAACGGAATGTGACCAGTGTCATTCCCGCGCAGGCGGGAATCCATAAAAATAATGGATTCCGGATATTTTTCTCCGAAAAATTCCGGAATGACACGATAAATTGGCATCGTCAATAATATCCGCCCCAAAACTGAAATGCCCCCCCAAAGCTCAAGACGAGTTTCCACCCCGCCGTTTTTTCCATGCGGCGCCTGCCCATCCGGCTAACCCCAACCCCAACAAAGTCATCGTTGCCGGTTCAGGAATAGCAGGACCGGGACCCGCGTCGGTAGCGGCGGCACCGGCATTCGCATTTTTGGTTGCAGTGGGTTTAACCTGAGCGGTTGGTGTCGGCGTCGGTTTTTTTTGCGCTTCTACCGGCGGGCTGATGATTGGCAGTAATGCCACCATCGCCAATAGCAACATAATCACTGCCACTATCAGCATTACGTTTTTTGACAAAGCCTGCGAATTTAACATACATTCCTCCAAAACGGACTATGGTTTTATGACCGGCGACTTTTATTATTATTTTGGTTGGAGATACGCCAATCTTTTAGCCCCAACCTTTAATTGCCGTGACCCATAACAAGCGGCAAATAAACAAAATCGGTAAACGGTTCTGCAACAAAATCGAGCGTCAACGCCGGGTCGCCGAAAAGGGTGAATGTATCCAGCAAATCTTGATTGAACCCGTTGGCGAATAATTGCGCTTTGCCAGCCATCACCAGCGCGCCGACTTCCCGTTCGCTATCGTTGGTCAGTGCGTTATAAAACCCGGTTTGCAATTGCGCGTGACCGGTAGCCACACCGAGACCCGTCGCCCCCCATACTGCCACCGCCCCACCATCGGGTTGGCGCAACAGGCTTTCATCCATAGTGGGATACTCCGGATGCTGAAAATAGCCGGTAAAACAAGTTAAGC
>CAYZQQ010000542.1:0-2201 GCA_964480075.1 uncultured Anaerolineaceae bacterium | reverse complement strand
CCCACGCCGATGAGCTGGCGGCGATTCGATTCTACTTAAATATGGATGCGGCGGCCGCACTACCCAGCCGGGCCACCAATTTGAATATGTGGGATAATCTGCAGCCGGTATTTGAAGCGATGAGCGATGAAATGGCGGAGCCGTTCAACGTGGGGCAATCGGTGATGGCATATTCCGACCACTATCCATTCTTTATGGCAGGCGTACCCACCGGCGGCATCGAATCGGTTCCGCGTGCGATGAGCGGACGCGGCTACTGGCACACCAAGTTTGATACCCTCGACAAAGTTTCGCTGAAGAACCTGCGCGAAACATCAGCGCTGGCGGCGCGGGTGCTACTGCGCATCGCTCACGATGAAAACTGGCGCGCACAAAAACGCTCGCCGGAGAGTGTGCAAACCGCGCTGGACACCCCCGAACATCGGGAGGAATTGGCGCATTCGGCGCGGATGGATACGTTTTACAAAATTGAAAAATAGGATACAGTATCAGTAGGAGCAGACCTATGTGTCTGCCCAGATAGGCGAACACATAGGTTCGCCCCTACAAGAAAGTAAACGAGGTGAATTATGAGTACCGAAAATGGCAACAGCCAAAAAGGAACATGGCGCGTCAAGGTCGGGCTGGCGCAAATGCTGAAGGGCGGCGTCATCATGGATGTGGTCACGCCGGAACAGGCGAAAATAGCCGAAGACGCCGGCGCATGCGCCGTGATGGCGCTGGAGCGCGTTCCCGCCGACATCCGTGCCGATGGCGGCGTGGCACGGATGAGCGACCCCGGCATGATTCAGCGCATTATGGACACGGTGTCCATTCCGGTGATGGCGAAAGCGCGCATCGGGCATTTTGTGGAAGCCCAAATTCTGGAAGCTATCGGCGTGGATTATGTGGATGAAAGTGAGGTGCTGACTCCCGCCGATGAAGCCTATCACATCAACAAACACAATTTCAAGATTCCGTTTGTATGCGGTTGCCGTAATTTGGGCGAAGCCCTGCGCCGCATCGGTGAAGGCGCGGCGATGATTCGCACCAAAGGCGAAGCCGGAACCGGCGACGTGGTAGAAGCTGTGCGCCATGCCCGCACCGTGCTCGGTGAAATTCGGCGGTTGCAAATGATGCCGGCAGAAGAATTGATGACCTTCGCCAAAAATATCGGCGCGCCGTATGAATTGGTGAAAGAAACCCGGGACCTCGGTCGGTTGCCGGTAGTGAATTTCGCCGCCGGGGGCATCGCTACCCCCGCCGATGCCGCGCTGATGATGCAACTCGGTGTCGATGGGGTATTCGTCGGCTCCGGTATTTTCAAAAGCGGCAACCCCGCCAAACGCGCCAACGCCATTGTGCAAGCCGTGACCCATTTCAATGACCCCAAAATTCTGGCGGACATCAGCAAGGATTTGGGCGAACCGATGGTCGGTATTAATGTGCGGTCGCTGCCGGAAGAAGAACAGCTCGCCACCCGCGGCTGGTAGAAACAATCGGGTTCCAAGTTAAAAGTTTCAGGTAGGGGCGGTTCGCAAACCGCCCCTACAAATATACACCCATCAAATTATGACAGAAACAAAAAATTCTCGATTAAAATCCGCTACCCTTTCCCCTGATGCGTTCATTGACGCGACCTTTAAAGGTAAGCGGAAGGGATTCACCCCGCGCTGGGAAAAAGTTGCCATCCGCCCCGTGGCATTGAAAGGCGTGTACCATCTGCAATTGTCCTATTTCGATGGACGGCACGATGTGAGCAAAAATTATCGCGGTAACGCGCTGGCAGAACGGGTGGATGAATTGCTGGCGGAACCTTTTTCCAGCATCGTCATCCACACCACCACCGAAACCCTGCGCGCGCAAATCACCCAAAAGGGGAAAATCATCCTCCACCACGAAAAACACACCCCGCCCCACCCACGACCGGAACTCACCCACGACCGCGCCAAAGGGTTGATTTTTCCCCATGGCGAACCGAACCCGTTTTTGCACGCCGTCGGCATTACCACCGCCGAGGGGAAAATCAAAGCCAAAATGACCGACAAATTTTGGCAAATCAACCGATTTCTGGATTTGGTCAGCCAGACGCTCACCGCCGCCCCCCTGCCCGACCGCCCACTCACGGTGATTGATTGCGGGTGCGGCAACGCCTATCTCACGTTTGCCACCTATTATTTTCTCGCCGAAATTCTGGGGAAAGAAACCCGGCTCATCGGCAT
>CAYZQQ010000541.1:0-2205 GCA_964480075.1 uncultured Anaerolineaceae bacterium | reverse complement strand
TACAAGATTAAGTAGGAGCAGAGTAGTGCTCTGCCCCTACCTATTGAGATGATACTGAATTTTTGTAAAAAACTAAAGTTTTTGAAATGTCTGCCGATAATGTCAATGAAAAAGGAACCCACTACGATTGGCGATATGGGTTGTTGGGTATAGGAGCGTACGAACATGATAGATAAAGTTTCAGGGAATGCAGCTACCAGTTATACCAGAGAAGCGCAGGTAACCCGAGAGACGACTGAGGTCAATCAAAACAAACTGCGTGCCAGTACCCCGTCGGCAGAGGTAGAATTGTCGACAGAGGCACAGTTGCTGCAAAAAACCATGAAATCGGTACAGAATGCCCCAGAAGTGCGCGACGATGTTGTTCACGGCATTCAAAACCAACTCAAAGCAGGAACGTATCAGGTTGACCATCAAAAATTGGCAGAGAAAATTATTTCTTTATTGGCATAAGGTGTGACTTATGACCGACAAAACCGCGCAATCGATGATTGAAGCATTGGAAACCGTGCTTGCCAGTGAAGCGGCAAAATATCGTGAGCTGGTGGCGCTGACAGTTCACGAGCAAGCAGCGTTAAAAGCCGGTGATATGGTCGTGCTGAACGAAACGGCGCACCAAAAACAAACATTACTGCCCCAATTAAATCGCTGGGCAAAACGGCGCGAGCAACTCACCGCCGTGCTGGCAGACACATTTCATCTGCCCGCCACCGTTACGCTTACCGACCTTTTGGCACGTATGGAAAGTTCTATCGCCAGCACACTCATTTCGCTGCGAGAAGAGTTCATCGACCTGATGGAACAATTGATAGCCCTTAATTACGCCAATAGCCTGATTTTGCAGACTGAATTGGCGCGGGTTGATTCCACATACAGTTATATTGCGTCGCTGATGGTGGAACCGGAACCGGGATACACATCGAATGTTCGAGTCAATGGCGGCGGGCAATCGCGGGGACACATATTAAACTGGGAAGTTTGAATTGAGGTAGGTTTATGACGATGACATTATTTGGCAGTTTGAATACCGCCTATCGGGCATTGCAAACCATGCAAACTGCCATTCAAACGACGGGACACAACACCGCAAATGCCGCCACACCCGGCTACTCTCGCCAGCGCGTGTTATTTACTGCCAGCGCGCCGTACACCATCCCGACAAACTATCGCGACGTTGCGGCAGGGCAGGTTGGAACCGGTGTTACTGCCAGCTCTATTCGCCGGTATCGCTCTGATTTTCTGGATACGCAGATATGGGAGCAAACGTGGAGTTTAAAAGGCTGGGAAACTCGGCAGAATACGCTGCAACAGACGCAGGTAATCTTGAATGAACCATCTGACACGGGATTGAATACCGCGATGAGCAATTTCTGGTCATCGTGGCAAGATTTGGCGGCAACCCCCGACAGTATGGCAGCGCGGGCAAACGTCGGCGAGACTGCCGCAGAATTTGCCAGCTCATTACGGCAATCCCATGAACAATTGAGCGCGTTACAATCAGATTTAAATGACAGCGTTGATATGCAGGTGGCAAAAATCAACGATTTGGCGCATCAAGTGGCGAAATTAAACGGCTCCATCGACCATGTGCAAAGTTTGGGACAACAGCCCAACGATTTACGCGACAAACGGGATGCGGTGTTAAAAGAACTTTCGGGAATGCTGAACGTCTCCATCGGTAAAATGGATGCCGGTTCATACTGGGTCAGTACCGGTGGTCGAACATTAGTGGCAAACCAGACCGTCCATGAAATGGCAGTGGAGAAGGATACCACCAACAATCTACTGTATAAAGTGACGTGGGCGGGTAATGGCGAAACCGTAACGGTGAAAGGGCAGCCGCTGGATGGAAGCTTGACCGCAGCGGGGAAAGACCTGCTGGAAGGTAAACTCGGCGCGACGGTTGTTAGCCGTGATTTGACGGTGTCCGATAAAATGAGCCAGTTGGACAATATTGCCACCACCGTGATGACGGCAGTAAATACCCTGCATCAAACCGGATATGACATCAATGGCAATAGCGCCGCCGGACAAGACTTTTTTTCCGGCACGGGCGCGCGCGATATTAAGGTGAGCAACTTTATTACCGGCGATTACGGGAACATTGCCACTGCCGGTACACCGAATGCCCCCGTCCATGGTTCGGGTGCATTGGCAATGTACCAACTTGCCGACGTGCCGCTGATGAACGGCGGCACCACCAAA
>CAYZQQ010000540.1:0-2232 GCA_964480075.1 uncultured Anaerolineaceae bacterium | reverse complement strand
GACATCACCCGCAAAGATTTGCGCGTTGGCGACACGGTGGTGGTCAAACGCGCCGGCGATGTGATTCCACAGGTGGTCAAACCGATTCTCGACCTGCGCCCGCCCGATTCGCAGCCGTACCGCCCGCCGGAAACCTGTCCCGTTTGCGGCGAGCCACTCTTTTTCCCGAAGGAGGAAGTGGCGATTTTTTGCGTCAATACCGCCTGCCCCGCGCAACTGGTGCGGCGGGTGGAATATTTTGTCTCTCGCACGGCACTGGACATCGAAGGCTTTGGTATCAAAAACGCAGAACTTTTTGTGGCGGAAGGATTCATCCACGATATTGCGGATGTGTATTATTTGAACCGTGACGCTTTGCTGGCGCTGGAAGGGTTTAAAGAGAAAAAGGTTGATAACCTGCTGGCGGGCATCGAAGCCAGCAAGCGCCAACCGATGCACCGCGTGCTGACCGCGCTCGGTATTCGATTTGTCGGGGCGGAAGTGGCGAAACTGCTCGCCGACCATTTTGGCGCGATAGACGCCATTGCCGCCGCATTGCAAGAGGAATTGGAAGCCATTGACGGTGTGGGGCCGCGCATCGCCGCCAGCGTGGTGGATTGGTTCTGCCGTGACGCGCATCGCCGCATTTTGGAGAAACTTCGCAATGCCGGGTTGCAATTTTCCACCGAAAAATCCACTGAATCCGCCGGGGAAAAACCACTGGCAGGGCTGACTTTCGTCATCACCGGCGCGCTCCCTATCCCGCGCGGCGAGGCGAAAAAACGCATCGAAGCGGCGGGCGGCAAAGTGACGGGCAGTGTCACCGGCAAAACCGGTTATCTACTGGTGGGCGAAAATCCTGGTGGCAGCAAATTCACCAAAGCGCAAAAACTCGACACGCCGCAGATTGATTGGGCGGCGTTGGAAAAGTTGATGAGTGCCTCGAAATAAATTTCAAGGCTAAAAACAGAAGCCGACTGGAAGTCGGCTTGAGCTATCAGCCTGAACTTCAGTTCAAGGCAAAGACTGCCCCCTCTTCAATCCTCCCCCTTTTAGGGAGAGGGTGAACACTCGATATACGGCAAATGAGCAAGAAAAGAAATCAGAGAAAGCAACCGAGTATCCGGAAAACACTGACAGCTATAGTTGTGTCAGCTCTTTTAGCTATAGTGATGATTGGCATACCTGCAATATTGATAATACACGAATATGGCGGGGGCTCATCAATTGAAACAGTCACGGCAACAATAGACGATATGTGGTTCGAGGTGTCTGGTAATCGATACAACGAAACAGCCATCCGGTATATGACACTATCTCGCCAAAATAGTGAAGATACTTGCCGTGTAACAGGAGGGGCATCATCGCAGTGGTCGCGAGTTGCAATCGGTCAATCATATAATTTTACCATCACACGCACAGCCAACCGATGTTATATTAATGGTATTGAAGACTACGAAAGTGATTCAATCCACAATCTACAAGGGACAAATGACAAATGACCAACCCCATCGAACTCCGCAGCGACACCTTTACCCTGCCGACACCCGCCATGCGCGAGGCGATGTTCCGCGCCGAAGTGGGCGATGACGTTTACGGCGAAGACCCCACCGTCAACCGGCTGGAAACGCTTGCCGCCGAGATGTTCGGCAAAGAAGCGGCGCTGTTCACCACCAGCGGCACGCAGGGCAATCTGCTGGCGCTGCTGAGCCACTGTCAGCGCGGCGAAGAATATATCGTCGGGCAAGCGGCGCACACCTACCGCTACGAAGCGGGCGGCGCGGCGGTGCTGGGCAGCATCCAGCCCCAACCGCTCGATTTCGAACCGGACGGCACGCTTGATTTGGCAAAAGTGGAAGCTGCCATCAAACCGGACGATGTCCATTTCGCCATCACCCGCCTGCTCTGTTTGGAAAACACGCAGGATGGCAAAGTGTTGCCGCTCGGCTATCAAGCGGCAGCCGCTGCGCTGGCGAAAAAACACGGACTGAAAATGCACCTCGACGGCGCGCGGGTGTTCCATGCGGCGGTAGCGCAGGGGGTGGATGTCCGCGAAATTGCCCGGCATTATGACAGCGTTTCGGCATGTTTGTCGAAGGGATTGTGCGCGCCGGTGGGAAATATGCTGATGGGCGACGCCGAATTTATCGCGCGGGCGCGGCGCTGGCGGAAAATGGTCGGCGGAGGCATGCGGCAGGCGGGGATTCTGGCGGCGGCGGGGATTCTCTCGCTCACCGAAATGCCGGAACGGTT
>CAYZQQ010000539.1:0-2235 GCA_964480075.1 uncultured Anaerolineaceae bacterium | reverse complement strand
ATCTTTCGGCAGAAATTGCCCGCGACATCCGGCGAATGGTCATCACGGCGTGCGGAACGAGCGCGTATGCGGCGCTGGTGGGGAAATTTATGATTGAATCGCTGGCAAAAATTCCGGTCGAAGTAGATTATGCCAGCGAATTTCGCTACCGTGAGCCGGTGGTGGATGAACACACGCTGCTGCTTGCCATCAGCCAAAGCGGCGAAACGGCGGATACGCTGGCGGCGATGGACGAAGCCAAAATGCGCGGCGCGCGGCTCATCAGCATTGTGAATGTGCAGGGGAGCATGGCGGAACGGATCAGCGATGGGGTGATTTTGATGCACGCGGGACCGGAAATCGGCGTGGCGAGCACCAAAGCGTTCACCGCGTCGCTGGTGGACCAGCTTTTGCTGGCGATGGCGCTGGGGCAGATGCGCGGCACGCTCGATGCGGTGGAAAGCCGGGCGATTGCGCAGGCGCTGCTGGCTCTCCCCGCGCAGGCGGGCAACGTGCTGGCAGACGGCAATGATTTTGACGCGATTGTGAACCGGTTTCATCAGCGCGAACATTTTCTGTATCTGGGACGGGGCATTAATTACCCGATTGCGCTGGAAGGGGCGCTGAAACTGAAAGAAATCAGTTACATTCACGCGGAGGGATATCCCGCCGGAGAAATGAAACACGGTCCCATCGCGCTGATTGACGAGCGGATGCCGGTGGTGGCAATTGCTCTGCGCGACCACGTGTATGAAAAGATGGTCAGCCAGATTGAGCAGGTGAAGGCGCGCAATGGGACGGTCATCGCGCTGGCAACCGTTGGCGACTCGCGCACGGTGGCACTGGCAGACCATGTGCTCACCGTGCCGGAAACGCATCCGCTGGTGTCGCCGGTGCTGGCGGTACTACCGTTGCAGCAACTGGCATACCATATGGCGGTTCGGCGGGGAAACGATGTTGACCAGCCGCGCAATCTCGCAAAATCTGTCACGGTGGAATAGAAAGTTGCAAAAGTTATGTCATTATGAAAAAGGGACACGCCACGGCGTGTCCCTGCGCTTCTGTCAGCAAAAGATTGGAATTTACAGCAAATCTTTCACTAGCGATTTTTCGTGGCGGAGTTCTTCCAGCGTGGCTTGGATTTTTTCTTTGGCGAAATCATCGTGCGGCAAGCCCTGCACAATGTTCCAGTTGCCTGCGCCATCGCTTTGCAACGGGAAGGAGAACATTAACCCGTCATCCACGCCGTAACTGCCATCGGATGGCACGGCGGCGGAGAACCAGTTATCTGCGGGGGTTTTGGCAAGCATACTGCGCACATAATCAAGCGCAGCATTGGCGGCAGAAGCGGCGGATGATTTTCCGCGCGCTTGGATGATAGCGGCGCCGCGTTTTTGCACGGTGGTGATAAATTCGCCGCGCAGCCACTCGTGGTCGGTGATGACTTCCGGCACGGGCTTGCCGTTAATTTTTGCATTGAAAGCATCAGGGTATTGGGTGGCGCTGTGATTGCCCCAAATAGTCACGTTGCTCACCGCAGTGACCGGCACACCTGCTTTGGCAGCGATTTGGCTATAGGCGCGATTCTGGTCGAGACGGGTCATCGCCGCGAAACGCTCACGGGGAATATCTTTGGCGTTATTGTATGCAATCAATGCATTGGTGTTGGCGGGGTTGCCCACTACCAGCACGTGGATATCAGCGGCGGCCTTCATCAGCGCCTTCCCTTGTGTGGTGAAAATGGGACCATTTTCGCGGATGAGATCGCCGCGAAGCATCCCTTTTCCACGCGGTTTTGACCCCACCAGCAACGCCCAATTCACCCCGTCGAAGGCAGTTTCGGCATTATCGGTGACGACAACATTCTCCAGCAGCGGGAAAGCGCAGTCGTTTAATTCCATCACCACGCCTTCCAGCATTGGTAATGCAGGGGTGATTTCCAGTAATTGCAGGTCAATCTTTGTGTCCGGACCAAACACCTCGCCGGAAACCAACCGGAATAACAATGAATATCCAATTTGACCGGCGGCACCGGTCACCGCAACTTTCACCTTTGACATAACCTACCTCCTATGTAGATTGAATTATTAAATAGGATTTCTCTTTTGTGAAAAAACATACATGTCAATGATAGTCTAGTTTGCGCCCAATTGCAAAATATTGTTATGGCTATGGGATAAATTCCCGGTTACATTTGTCGCATCGAACACCAACCGGCTGTGCGCGACTACCCAATTATAATTGATAGCGCTGTGT
>CAYZQQ010000538.1:0-2239 GCA_964480075.1 uncultured Anaerolineaceae bacterium | reverse complement strand
TTGGGGTATGCGCTGCAATGGTTCTCTTTCGCCGCAATTTTAGCGGTGGTGTATTTTTTGCTCATTCGGTCGGAGCTGCAAAAAAATCGGCATACTTTGTCGAAAGGAAAAACATAATGGCGCGAAAAATTGTTGTGGTAACCGGAACTTCCTCCGGTATTGGACAGGCAGCTACCCATGTGCTGGCAAAACAGGGTTACACCGTGTTCGCCTCGGTGCGAAAAGAAAACGACGGCGAGCAGTATGCCGCCACTCCGAATATCTATCCGCTGTTGATGAATGTCACCGACCATAACGCGGTGAACACCGCTGCGGAGACGGTACAATCGTTTTTACAGCCGGATGATAGTGTGGTTGGCTTGGTGAATAACGCCGGAATCGCGGTCGGCGGTCCCATTTCACATGTGCCGCTTTTAGCGGTGCAGAAGCAATTTGAGGTGAATGTTATTGGATTGCTGGCGGTGACGCAAGCTTTTTTACCCCTGTTGCAAGCAGGCAATCCGCGCGGGCGGGTGGTGAATATCAGCTCGGTGGCGGGGAAAATGAGTTCGCCGTTTGTGGGCATTTATGCCGCATCAAAACATGCCGTGGAAGCCATCTCTGATGCGCTGCGCCGCGAGCAAATGCCCTTTGGCGTGAAAGTGGTGGTGATTGAACCCGGTCCCATCGCCACGCCGATATGGAACAAAGGCACCAACACAACCATTTACGATAAAACAGAATACGCGCCCATCATCAAAAGGTTTATGCGCTATTTTGTGGAACAGGGGAAAAAAGGACTGCCGCCGGAAGCAGTCGGGCGGCTGATTTTAACAGCATTGGAAACGCCCAAGCCAAAAACCCGCTATCTCATCACACCAAACCGTATGCAATTTTTGATGTCACAATGGTTGCCGGATAAAATGGTAGATAACAATATTTACAAACAACTGGGCATGGACAAGATTGCCCGATAACTTTCACTCCACCCGTGCCGAAAGCGACAGCACGACGTGGTCTGCCCCGCCGACCAGCGGCACACGCGCACTCGTCTGCGGATTATACCACCCCACCCACACGCGATATTCGCCCGCTGGCGCACCCGCATCCAGCGCGATGGCGTAACTGTCCATCACCGTTTCGCCGGGCTGCCATTCGGTAACGGGATATGTACCCCCCACCGGCGGATTGTCCTGCCCCCCCCGCCGAAACCCCGTGCTGTCAATCAACTGCACAAAAACGGTCAACGGTTTGGTGACGGGGTGGTCTGCCTGCCATACCAGCGTGATTTTCAGTGGATTTTCGGCACTGATTGCACCATTATTCACTACGCGAAAGCCCAGCAAACGAACGCCATTTTCAAACCGTATCGGCTGCGGCGTCATTTCTACCAGCACTGCCGCCGGCGTCAGATATAATGCGGCGGTTGCCCAGTGTGCCGAAACGCCATCCAGCCGAACCGCGTGCCGTTCCAACCACGTTTGCACCGCGCCGGTATCATCCCAGCCGTGCGCACTGACCGGCACAAACCACGCCCGCCGATACCCTGCCAGCAATGGCGATAACTCTGCCGCCACCGCGTCCGGCGATTCATCTGCCGCAAACGGAACCAGCACCGCTGCCGGTTTTTCGCCGGAGAGCCGTGTGTCGGCATAATATGTCACCGCCGCTTCGGGATAGTTGTATAGCAGCACATCGGTGGTGGAATTTTGCCGCGCCGTCACAAAATCGAAAACCTGCCGCCACTGGGGCGCTTTCGCCAGCGCCGGATTAAACCGGTATGCTTGCCATGCCGACACATTCACTGTCACGGCAATTATCACCAACGCCAGCCCGACCGCGCGTTCGCCGGTGCGGCAGTTACGCCAAAACCATAGCGTTCCCATCGCCTCCAGCGCGACAAATCCGGGCAATGCGGCAAACAAATACCGCTCGGTAAAAGCCAGCCCGCGCCCAGACAACACGGCAATTCCGACAAAGGTTATGCCCAGATAAAGTAGGAAAAAAATAACTGCCGACCGCTGTTTGCGCCAGTATCCCACCGCGCCGACTCCCGCCAGCAAAATTGCCGCGACTGTCCACGGCGAGGGGTGCGGCGGTGCGGCGACAATGCCGCCACTGAACGCGCGCAGTCCGCGCACCAACACCATCCACGGCGACGCGGGCGAAAAATCGCCGGAGAAACCACTGACAAATTGCCAACTGAAAATCAACCACGGCAGAAAGACTATCGCCGCCACCGCCAGCGAGCCGCTCATCC
>CAYZQQ010000537.1:0-2242 GCA_964480075.1 uncultured Anaerolineaceae bacterium | reverse complement strand
CTAACCCCACAAATTCCCAAAGACCCACAAAATGTTTATCTGAACATCTATAGAGGTAGGGGGGATGAACGGTTACAATGATTCTGTATTCAGATTGAGATAGCGGTGTGTCAGTCAATAATTACTTTAAATTATACCGCCAACCGCAATTGAGGTACAATCACTACCGAACAATTAATCAGTTTCATACCTTCCACCGGAGGTTAACATGAAATTAAGCGAATATCCGCGTCCCCCCGCCGACAACGGGCGCGGCATCCACTGGTCGCCCAGCCAATATCAATGGGGACGAAAAGACTGGCTCACGTGGCAAAAACGCATTGTGGCATTGGGCTTCAAATGGATAAAAATAAATGTTCCCACCGATTATAACGCCGAAGCGCTGGTAAAACGGCTGGTCGATATTGACGTAATGCCCGTGTGCCGTTTTATCAGCAAAAACCCCACCCGTCTCGGCGGCGAAGTGGAAAAAACCATCGAACGGCTGATTGCGCTGGGCGCACGCTATTTTGAAACCAATAATGAACCCGATGCGGATGTGGAATGGAAGGGCTTTCGCCGTCCGCCCCACTGGGAAGAAATTGTCATCAAAAATCTGGTGTACGATGCCCATCGCATCCAATCGCTGGGGGGCTTTCCGGCATTTGTGGCGTTTAACCCCGGTCCCGCCGAAAATAGAAATCCCATCGAAATTCTGCTCGACCATCCCGACGGCAAACAAATTTGCAACCGCGGATTATGGATTTCGCTGCACAATTACGGCAAAGGACGTCCCTTTAACTACCCCAATGACCGCGTGCGCATGTTCGGCGACCCGGTAACGGAAGATGAATGGCTCAAACAAGGGCAGCCGGAGTTTTGGACAGACGCCGACACCATCGAATTTGTGTGGCACAATATGACCCGCAAGCAGGTAAACCAGCTCCGCGCCGAACAGAAAAATCCACACATTACCATTAATGCAGACAAAACATGCTTCCGCGCGTATGAATATTGGCACAATTTGATAACCGCCGCCGGGCTTGACCCGTTGCCCATAATGATGACCGAAGGCGGCTGGGAAACCGGCGACCGCCTTGACCCGTTTTATCCCGAACCGACCGCCCAACGCGCGTCTGAACTAAATTTGCAGATGTTCAAATTTATTCAAGGCGATGTGAAAATGACCATCAACCGCCCCGACGGCACCCCCGTCAGCACCTCCGTCCCCGATTATTTATTTGCTGTGATGCCGTGGCATATGGGCGAACGCGCTTTTGGACGCGACACATCCGGGCAGTGGGAACAGGGGGCATGGATTACCCATTGGCACGATAAAAAATTCGGGCTCACCGGCGAATTACCCATCATTGACATGGTGCGCCGGTTGCCATCCCGCATCCGCACCAACGGACCCGTTCCCGCCGAATGGTCTCGGCACACCCACCTTATCCCCGATGTCCCCGATTGGGATTATCGGCTGTCATATTTGGGAGATGGCATTCAAGTGGAATCGGCAGAAACATCCAAACCAAAATGGCAGCTCATTTCCGGATTGTGGCAGGATAAACACGAACTCAATCCGGTTCGCCCCCTGCCGCAGGGATACATTATGGTGAAAGTGCTGGATGCCGACGGCAAACCCATCTCTGATGCCACCGTGGCAATCATGCGCCATGGCGTCACCGATGTGATAAAAACCAAAGGCTGGCTCGATGATTTTTTGGGCAATTATCGTATGACTGCCACATTGGGAACGTACAGTTTAAGAGTGACTCATCAGGATTTTCCCTCTGACACCATTCATAAATTGGGATTGGGCGGCGAATTTCCGAACTCCAATTTCGACCCGACCAGTTTTTTGTTCACCTTTCAACTGTCGGGCAAGCCGCCCTCCCCCCCGCCCGCCGGAACATCTGACCCCACGGTTCCCGACACGCCCGCACCCACGCCACCCACCGACCCGGTACCGCCGGAAGCCGTGGTGGATCCGATGCCACCACCGGTCGCCCATAATGACGCCGCTTCGCTGGGGATAAAGATTTCGCCATATACCCCCGATGTTTTCTGCACCGTGGAATCAATTCACCATGTCACAAAAAACGATCATCTTGCCGCCGGAATGTTATTTTTGGATGTGGTGGATGAAAATGACCGGCGGATTTTCAACGCGGTGGTGCTGTTAAAAAATAAAGCCGGCGACCATCTGCGGGTGCTCATCGAAAAACCCGTTTCTGAACCGGGGGGCAACATGCCGCTTTGG
>CAYZQQ010000536.1:0-2244 GCA_964480075.1 uncultured Anaerolineaceae bacterium | reverse complement strand
TTATTGCCCAACAGCGACGGGTGCGCTTCATTAGTGTATCGTCGGGAAAAGTGTATGGTATTGCGGCTGCCAACCGCGTGCCGTTCCGCGAAAATATGCTCTTACAGCCCGATAATCCATACGATTTGAGCAAAGTGACTCAAGATTTGATGGCGCTTCAATATTATCATAGCCATCGCGTACCGGTGGTGCGCGCGCGACCCTTCAACCATATCGGACCGCGACAAACCCATCATTTTGTGGCGGCGGCTTTTGCGCGGCAAATTGCCCGCATTGAAGTCGGGTTGCAGCCTCCGGTGGTAAAAGTGGGAAATTTGGATGCCGCCCGCGACTTTAGCGATGTGCGCGATGTGGTGCGCGCGTATGCTTTGCTGGCAGAAAAGGGGCTGGCGGGCGAAGCGTATAACATTGGCGCAGGAAAAGCCGTGCCCGTACAATTATTGCTGGATTTGTTATTGGAAATGAGTACAGCGCCCATTACCATCGAGCGTGACCCGGAACGGATGCGTCCCACCGACCAGCCGGTGAGTTACGGTGACATCTCAAAGTTGCAGCGCCAAACCGGATGGCAGCCTGAAATCTCGCTGGAAGAAAGTTTGCACGATATCTTGACATATTGGCGAGGAATGGTCGCGGCAGAAATCGGTATTTTGGCGGGTGAATAGCCGTTTAAATACGGTATATGGCTCAATACAGCCAGTGATTTTTGGCGTATAATTTATCGAGAATGAACAATTACTTCAGAGAGGTTTAAATTTATGACACAAAAAACAGCGTTAATAACCGGCGTAACCGGACAAGATGGGTCGTATTTAGCGGATTTTCTATTGGAAAAAGGATACCGGGTGGTGGGCATGGTGCGCCGTACCAGCACCATCAATTTTGAGCGCCTGAAGCATATTCAGGATGACATAGAAATTGTGCAGGGAGACCTGCTTGACCAAATGTCGCTGATTGACATTTTGCAGGAATATCAGCCGTCGGAGGTATACAATTTGGCGGCGCAATCGTTTGTGCCCACTTCGTGGAAACAGCCCGTTCTCACCGGCGAATTTACGGCGCTCGGCGTCACCCGCGTGCTTGACGCGGTGCGCATTGTCAACCCGGAAGCTCGTTTTTATCAAGCCTCCACCAGTGAAATGTTCGGTAAAGTGCAGGCAGTGCCCCAAACAGAAGAAACACCGTTTTATCCCCGCAGCCCTTATGGCGTGGCAAAACTATATGGACATTGGATTACCATTAACTACCGCGAAAGTTACAACATGTTTGCTTGCTCCGGCATTTTGTTCAACCACGAATCGCCGCGACGCGGGCTGGAATTTGTCACCCGCAAAATAACGCGAGCCGTGGCACGCATCAAAATGGGGTTGCAGCAGGATGTCCATTTGGGCAATCTTGATTCGCGCCGCGATTGGGGCTATGCCGGCGATTATGTGCGCGCCATGTGGCTGATGCTGCAGCAGGATGAGCCGGATGATTTTGTGATTGCCACCGGCAAAACGTATGCTGTGCGCGATTTGTGCGATGCAGCATTCAGCCGTGTCGGGTTGAATTGGCAGGATTATGTGGTGGTAGACCCCAAATTCTACCGCCCTGCCGAAGTGGATTTACTCATCGGCGACCCCACCAAAGCCAAAGAAAAACTCGGTTGGACCCCCGAAGTTAGTTTTACCAAACTGGTAGAAATGATGGTGGACGCCGATTTGGAAGTGGTGAAAAAAGAACTGGCTGCGTAAACGCGCCGTCAAAATTTTTGAAACACAGCGTATAACCGTACAATAATATTTCAGACGGTTATGCGCTGTGTTTTTTACAATTGCAACGGCAAGCAAAGGAAACAAAATGCGATATTGGCTGGTAGATAGTTTACGTGGAATTGCCATCGTGCTGATGGTATTTTATCATTTAACATGGGATTTGAATTATTTTGGCAAAATAAGCGTGAATATGCTTTCGGGCGCATGGCATAATTTTGCGTATGGCATCGCCACCACATTTTTGTTTGTGGCGGGCATCGCTCTGACGCTCAGCTACCACCGCACACTCGCCAAAACGGGCAACTCGCATCAATTCTGGAAATTCTTCAAACGCGGACTGCGTATTTTTGGCTGGGGAATGCTCATCACGCTGGTAACGTATGGTATGTTCGGTGATGGATTTGTGGTATTCGGCATTCTGCATGTCATTGGAGCATCCATTGTCATCACGTACCCTTTTGTGCGCCATCCCCGAATCAGTCTGCTG
>CAYZQQ010000535.1:0-2255 GCA_964480075.1 uncultured Anaerolineaceae bacterium | reverse complement strand
CTTACAAGCATCAAGTGATATGGTTGAGAATTTGTGTGGCAACAAACAAAATTGGGTCTTCAGGAATTCGCGGGGTTACCCCGAAATAAATTTCAGGGCTAAAAACAAAAGCCGACTTGAAGTCGGCTTGAGCTATCAGCTTGAACTTTAGTTCAAAGCAGAATGATCGCAACTTCGTCTACCCCCTGAATTCCCGTTGAGCCACAAAATTATCATGTTATCAGCTTGAAAGATGGGTAAATCATCCTCAAAAACCTGAAAGTTTAAGATTCAAACTAACATTTGCGCTTGACAAATCATAAAAAACCTTAACCTGTCACGGATGATACCTGCCATTGATATTGCGATAAACGAATGATTACACCGACGAGATGGGGGCACGACGAACTATTATACGTGTCCCCATTTTTTATTTTAGCGTGGACGTCTCGGCAACCGAATGATAAAGGTGGTTCCGCGGTCAGGTTGGCTGGTAACGTTTATTTGTCCGCCGTGAGCGCGGATGATGTTTTGTACAATGGATAATCCCAACCCTGTGCCACCGGGGTCGACGGTGCGGGTGCGGGCTTTATCCACCCGGTAAAAACGGTCAAAAATGTGTGGTAAATCTTTGGCGGGGATACCGAAGCCGGTATCTTTTACGGTGAATACCGTTTCGGCGGGAGAGGCGGTGGCAGACAGGGTGATGCGACTGTTGGGGGGGCTGTATTTTATGGCATTGCTCAATAAATTATCAAAGACTCGCTGGAATTGTTCGCGGTTGGCATTGATGGGGGGCATAGCGGCACATTCAACCGCAAATGTAATTTGTTTTTGCTCTGCCAGCGGGGAAAATGCAGCTTCTATAGTTTTTAGCAATGAACACGGGGCAATGGGCACCAATGTGTCTGCTTCTGTCCGAATGTCCAATCGGGATAGCGTGAGCAGGTTTTTTACCAACTTTTCCATCCGACCCGCTTCGTTTTCAATATCTCGCAGAAATTTATCCGAGACAGTCGGGTCGCTGTATGCGCCGTCCAGCAGTGTTTCGGCGCGAAGTTTGATGTTGGTCAGCGGTGTGCGCAGTTCGTGCGATGCGTTGGCAACAAACAACCGCTGTTTGACAATCATTTCATTCAGTTGTGACGCCATATAGTTAAACGCCCGCGCGAGGTCTGCCAACTCGTCGGTGCCTTTATCGGGGATGCGCTGGTCAAAATCACCGTTTGCCAAACTGTGTGCCGCCCCCCGCATACGTGAGATGGGGCGCAAAATATAGCGTGCCAGCCACCAACTGGCAACCAAAATCACTGCAATAATTGCCAGCGCCGACCCCGCCAATGCCAGCCATTCACGGTGAATTTGAGCCAACATTGGCGCGGTGGGGATGGACAATTGTACCACCCCCTGCGGCGAGTTTTCTTGCTGGACGATAGCGGCGGCGTACAATCTATCTTCACCGGAGAGAGGATCCTGCCGGATTTGATGCAATTCCAAACCCTGTAACGCCTGTTGAACCTCAATTTCATTGCGCTGGTTTTTTACCTGCCGAAAGTCGGTGGCACTGTCGTAAATGGGGTCGCCCGGTGCGGTCAGAACGGTTAGCCGGGCTTCAGCCGTATGAGCCAGCCGGTCAAGCGTTTTGGTAAAATTGGCGTAAGCCAAATCGTGCTCGCTGAATTTCTCTAACGGTGAACCGATGGCAGTGGCGATGGTAAATGCCTTGACTTCCAGCTCGTGTTCGGTGGCATCAACAATGCGAGATTTTTCCAACAGCGCAAACCGGACGGATAATCCTCCGACTCCCACAATGGTTAATATCAAATAGGTTGCAATTAACCGTTCGCGCAGTCCAAATTTCACAAAGACAATTCCTGTGATGTGTTAAAGCGATATCCCACTCCGCGCACAGTTTGGATGTATCGCGGTTTACCGGGTATATCTTCCACTTTTTCCCGCACCCAGCGAATATGCACGTCCAGTGTACGGGTATCGCCCAGCCAGTCAACTCCCCAAACTATGTCAAGCAATTCTGCGCGACTGACCACCTGTCCGGCGCGGCTCATCAGCGCGGCTAGCAGGTCGAATTCTTTTTGGGTCATGGTGAGCAATTGTCCGTTTTTGTGAACCTGATGCGCCGTAGGGTCAAGGGAAATATCGCCGATGGTGAGGGTGTGGTTGGCAGGCGGCTGGCGTTCAAATTCCACGCGGCGTAATGTGGCGCGGATGCGTGCCAGCAATTCGCGGAAGCTGAATGGCTTGGGCAGATAGTCGTC
>CAYZQQ010000534.1:0-2261 GCA_964480075.1 uncultured Anaerolineaceae bacterium | reverse complement strand
CCCAAGCATTTGATGAGTCTGTACCGCAATTTGGACCACGCCCCCCGCTTCATCGCGCCGTGCCGCCACCAGCGGGTCGATTTGGCGACACCGGAGTTCGCCACCGTGGTGCGCGACTGGGATATGGCAGCCATCGGCGCGGCGATGGGCAATTTGATGGCTATAGCCACCGATTTGGGTCTCGGCACGCGCTGGTTTGGCGGGCTTGTCATGGACGACGGCGGAATTCGATTGCGACAACTGCTCGCCATCCCCGACGGCGTGGAGATTGTGGCCGTCACCCCGCTGGGCTATCACAGCGAACCGCCCAAAGACCGGCCCGACCAATCGCCGGAAGTTTTTTCCGGTTTCCGGCGGGGCGATAAATATAAATTGGCGGCACTGCTCAAAGGAAAATTACCGTTGTCGGCAGTGGTGCATTTCAACAAATTCGGCGAAAAAGGAGGCGGCACGCCATGACAACTTCCATCGGGCAACCCTTCACCCAAATCCGCCGTTTTTCCCAGACGGACTTTGACCGTTTCGCGGTGCTCAGCGGCGACCACAACCCCATCCACGTGGACCCCGATTTTTCCGCGCGCAGCAAATTTGGGACGACGGTAGCGCACGGGATGTTGCTGTACACCGCCGTGCTGGGCGCAATTCGCCAATTTGTACCGGGCGATTTTGTCCAGCAGTGGCAGACGCTCATGTTTCCAAACCCCACCTTCACCGGCATGGATGTTTCCATCGAATTGATGGTGACGCATACCGAGAGCAACATCATCCGGCTGGAAACAACCACCCACAATCCCGATGGCAGCACCGGCTTACAGGGCGAAACCGAACTGCGCCGCGCCGCCACGCCCAACGCTGTTCCGCCGCAATCTGCCCCCGCCGAATCCGCCGCCGCGCTAAAAGGCATGGCGATCGGTGAATCGGCACGAGTGACTCGCGCCTTTTCCCCCGCCGACCTGCGCGAATTTGCCGCGTTGGCGGGCGCACCCGGCGCGGACAGCGTTCCGGGTCCGCTCATCGGCGGACTATTTTCCTATTTATTGGGGATGGAACTGCCGGGACGCGGCACAAATTACCTTAAACAATCCTTATGGTTCACCCGTCCCATTCCGGCGGGAGAAAAGCTGACCGCCATGGTGGAAATCGTCCGCATCCGCCCGGAAAAGGAACTGGTTAACCTGCGCACCACCTGCACCGCCAACAGCGGCGACATCGTCTGCGCGGGCGAGGCGCTGGTGTGGGTGAGCGATGTGCCGGAACGGGTGAGGTAGTTTCATCACGAATAGCACAAATTATCGAATGGCACGAATGGTTATTGATTAACTTTTGGAAAGTATTTGTGTCATTCGTCCATCGGTGTCATTCGTGATTAAAAATGTCAGATGGCGAAGTTTTTCGAAGCGAATAATCAAGTGAGTTGGAGGCAACTATGTGAATGACAATTAGCAACCATTTCTTTATTTAACCCATCAAAAAGGAGAGAAAGTATGAAAACCCGAAACGCATTATTTTTGTTGATTGTGATTGCTTTGGCAGTTGTAGCGCTGGCAGCCTGTGGCGGCTCAACCCCCACCCCGGCTGCTGCCGCGCCAACCGAAGCTCCCACCGCAGTGCCGACGGTTGCACCGACCGAAGCTCCCACTGCCGCACCGACCGAAGCTTCCACCGCCGCACCGACCGAAGCTCCCACCGCCGCACCGACCGAAGCGCCGGCAGCGATGGGCGTTTCATGCGATAAACCCATCAAAGTAGGACTCATCACCGACCAAACCGGTCCGCTGGCAATTTATGGCGCGCACATCATAAGTTCATTCCCGCTGGGGCTGGAATATGCCACCGGCGCACCGGGGAAAGACGGCGTGTACAAGCTGGATGATTGCGAGATTCAGGTCATCACCCGCGACGACCAAAGTAATCCTGAAACCACCGCCACCGTCGGGCGCGAATTGATTGAGCAGGAAGGCGTGGATATTCTGGTTGGCACGGTCAGTTCCGGCGCCACCGCATCGCTGCAAGAATTGGCGCGCGAAAACGATGTGATTCTCATTGCCGCACCCGCCGCCGCCAACGATTTGACAGGCAAGAATTTTGACGAACATACTTTCCGCACCTCGCGTAACAACTATCAGGATGCGGTGAATATTTGCCAATATCTTGTCACACAATACAAGACATTTGTGCAAATTGCCCCCGATTATTCCTTCGGCTATGGCGGCGCGGCAGCTTTCCGCGATGCATGTACGCTCTATGGGGGTAAATTTGTG
>CAYZQQ010000533.1:0-2267 GCA_964480075.1 uncultured Anaerolineaceae bacterium | reverse complement strand
CCAAACAAGCTTATACGATGGCAACTTAACCGTCGCTCAAATCACAACTATCGAGAACTTGAGTTTAACTTCCGCGACGCCAAACAATATTGGGGCTTGGAAGATTTTATGAACGTTGCCGAACGACCGTTGACCAACGCCCTCAACCTGTCGCTATTTATGGTCAACGTGGCGCAAGTGTTGTTGCGCGAGTATCGCCAAAGTGTTCCGCAAGCCGGGGTGCTTGATTTGAAATCATACTATCGCGCCAACCGGTATTTCGCGGAAATGATAAAAATGCTTCCGCAAAAACCCGAACCGAATTTCTTGAACCGGCTTTTCGGCGCGATTATTGCTATCGGACGCATACACCCGGTTGAAACGTCATCCGGTTCGCCCTAATTGGCGAAGGTATTGTGCAAACTACCGAATTGTTTGCTATAATAACGGTAGCGAGCGATACAAAAATAAATTTCCGCAGTGCGAAAATCAAAAATAAACTTTGAGACAGGAGAAAAGGCTATGGATAGAAAGTTAATGATTCGCAAAAGCATGGGGCTGACAATCGCCCTCGCCTTGCCTGTGACGCTGATTGTTTTGGTTTTGCAATTGTTGATTGTAGCCGCCTTGCCGACGGCATCCGGTGATTTGGATGCCGGTTTTGGCACCGGAGGATGGGTCAGTTTGCCCATCACCGGCTCCAGCCAGATTGGTCGGGCGATGGCGCTTCAATCGGATGGAAAGGTGATCATCGCCGGGTACGACAACTGGGGCACGAGCAATGAAAATATTATCATGGCACGCTATCGCACAAACGGCGTTTTGGATACAACGTTCGGCGCGGGAGGCGTGGTGACGATGTCGCTTTCCGCCGCGAATGATACCGCTTATGCGGTGGATGTGCAGTCGGACGGCAAAATTGTGGTTGCCGGGCTGGCTACCGCAGGGGGCACGGGTGTTCCTGCCATTGTCCGCTTCAATCCGGATGGCAGCCCGGATACCACCTTTGGCGCGGGAGGGGTGGTGACCACCACCGGACTGCAACCGGCTTCGGCATTTTTGCTCAGTGTGGCGGTGCTGGATGATGGACGCATTGTTGCCGGCGGTGGCGTTGTTCCGCCATCTTCTTCCGGCGCTCCCGATACTTTTTTACTGATGCGGTATCAGTCCGACGGCAGCCCGGACACAACGTTGAGCGGGTCCGGACTGGTGACCACCGCCATCCCCGGCGGCGATGCAATCAGTTGGGGCATGGCGGTGCAACCTGACGGTAAAATTTTACAAAGCGGGTACGTCCGGGGAGATTTGGGGGGAACCGATTTCGCATTGGTTCGATACAACGCGGATGGCTCTCTGGACTCGGCTTTTGGCGCAGGCGGGATTGTGACCCAAACAATCAGCGGGTCTGATTACGGGTACAGCGTGCTGTTGCAACAAGATGGAAAAATCATTGTGGGGGGGAAAGCCGATGGCGGAGGGATAGCTCGCTACAATAGCGATGGCAGCTATGATAACACGTTCGGGAGTAACCCCGCTACGAATGTGGTCACATATAGCGTTGCCGGATACGCAAGTACATCCTTCAGTGTTATGGCACTGGAAAACAATGATTATATTGTCGCCGTCGGTTCAGTGTACACGCCTGGACAACCTGCACCGATATTGGTGACGGTGTTTGACCGCGATGGCATTCTCGATGCCGACTTTGGCACCGGCGGTTTGGTCACAACCACCAATGCTTCTCACTATGTTTCTGCTCGGGCGGTGGCGGTGCAGACGGACAATAAAATTGTGGTTGGGGGGAATGTTGATGTGGATGACACAAGCGGATATGACAATGACTTGATATTATGGCGATATAATTATGTTCCGATAACAAGGATTTATTTGCCGCTGGTCATAAAATAGAAGGGAACAACCGAAAGACCTCCGGGCGATTTGAGCGCGCTCCGTTCCCTGACTCCCGGCAGCCCCCTCAATATTTTGGTGCAAAAAACGCCGACCGTGTGCTCCCCAAAACACACGGTCGGTATAGTGTTGAAAAAATTACGGCGTGGGTTTATTCAGGACTTCAACTTTATCGGCTGCAATAACTGGTGCATACATGCGTTGCCCCCGCCCTCCGGCATATTCGTAATTAGTACTGATGATAACTCCGGTTACGCGCACCGTGTCTTGAGGATAAAATTTCTGCGTATCGTTGACCCCAACAAAAAAAGTGGCAAAGTCGCATGTATACTAACAAGTGTCATAAAGTAACACCATCGAGGATGTGGAAATTGAGTGAA
>CAYZQQ010000532.1:0-2285 GCA_964480075.1 uncultured Anaerolineaceae bacterium | reverse complement strand
GTTTGTCGCCGGTAAACATCCGGGCGCGACTCTTGCCAAAGCTCATCGCCTGATTTCCGGCGCCCTGAGCTTGCCGTAATATAAAGAAGAAGAATAAGCCGATTAAAATGAGCGGCAGGAGGGTTCCCAAAATGGCGACCCAGCCACCCCATTGGCTCGGTGCGGCAACTTTTACGTCAAATGCGGAAATTTGTTTGTCGGTGACACCCATATTTTTTAGTGTTTCACCGATACTTACATTTGGTTCTTTGCGCGATTCGATGGTTGCGCCGCCTTGCAGGGTTATTTTTAGGGTGTCTTCTTGTACGACAATTTCGGTGATTTTGCCGTCTTTTGCCATTTGCGCGACATCCGACAGCGGTTTGATGTCGGGGGTGTTGGCGCCGATGAACAGTTGGCTAAAGAAAAATGACGCAATGCCAACCGCTAAAACTATATAAAAAACGCGAGTCCAATTCATTGTTTCCGGTTATCCTCCAAGAATAAATCAGGGCAGGGTGAATATTGTATTGTTACATGTGGACTATACCATGCGGCAATATGCGAGTCAAACTATTTGAAAAATCTTCTCATTTCGTATTTTGCCGCGATGCGATGCTTTCTAATGCGAAAACAATCGCGAACCCCAATACCGCCAACCCGATTGCCAATGCCACATTATTGGTAAAAGCAGCGGGGAACACGTTAATCTGTTCAATGGGAATGAGATTGCCATGCCGGTCGGCGATGGTTGACAGTGTTTCTTTCCATGGCCACACTTTGCGCAGCGAACCGACCATCAACCCGGTGAGCATCGCAATGGTGAGATTGTGGTATCGGTTGAACAGCCAGCCCAAAAATTGGGCAAATGTGATGATGCCCAACCCCGCCCCGATAGCAAAAATTGCCAGCGTCACTATGTCTCGATTATTGACAGCGCCTAAAATATATTGATATTTGCCCAACAGCACCAAAATGAATGACCCGGAAATGCCGGGTAAAATCATCGCGCAGATAGCAATAGCCCCGCTTAAAAAAATGAACCACGGCGCGGTGGGGGTTTCGGTGGGAACGAGACCCACCAGCCAATAGGCGCCCAATGTCGCCAGCACCACCGCAACAACGGTGCTGGCGCTCCAGCGGGTAATGCGTTTGCTGACCATCAATACCGATGCCAGCACCAATCCAAAAAAGAATGACCACAGCAACACCGGTTTGTTTTCCAATAGCCATTCCAGCCCTTTTGCCAGCGAAAATACCGCGAGTAAAATGCCCGTCAGCACCGAAAGCAGAAATTTCCACGGAACAATGTTAAGAGCTTCCTTAAATTTCAGCGTAAAAATCAGACGGAATACGGTCAAGTTGATAGATTTTATGGCATCAATTAACTCTTCGTAAATCCCCAAAATAAACGCCATCGTGCCGCCGGAAACGCCCGGAACTACATCAGAGGCGCCCATTAAAAATCCGCGCAACACAATGCCGGCATACCCTTTTAATGTGTGTCGGAGCGAAATTTGATTGATTGTTGTCATTTGATTATGATACCTTTCAATGGTATTACATTTAAATACCGAATTTTTACACGAATCAATAGCATACCCAAGCAAATCAATTTCGTCAAAAATGACTATCTGCAACACACTGCGCACCATGTCTATCCCCGCCAACCATATGAAAGGTTGTTATGGACGCCGCACACATTAACCGAGCTATTTCCGCAATTGAGACTCACCGCGATACGCTGGGCAACGCCGTCGTTGACACAGCATTGAAGGCACTGCATCAATTGCAGTCCGTCGCAGGCATATCACAGCCGGTATCTGCCAAAGAACTGACGGTGTTGGTTGCCCGTATTACAGGGCTGACTTCCTTTATGAAGGCACTGTCGGAAAATGACGGACAGCAGTTTGTAGGTTATATGTGGGAACAACTGGACGCCAACGTTGATAAAAATAAAGGCGCGGTACTTACCCATTGCGGCAATTCGATGATGGCAGTTTTTGGGGCGGATACTGCCCGTCAAAATGAAGCGGAATGGGCAATCCGCGCTGGGCTGGATATGCAACACAAGTTGGAACAAACGCGATTGGAATGGGGAGACAAACTGCATCCTGCCGGACAACTGCCACCGTTGGGTATCGCAGTGGGGTTACACGCCGGTTTAACCCTGTGGCGGGGGAGCAAAACAGCGCTTACGGCGGAGGCATTGGGTGAAACAGTAGAAATCGCCTGGGCATTGGCGGCACAAGCGCAATCGCACCGTATTGTTATTTCTACAGCGGTGTACCGTTATGTGCGCGGTG
>CAYZQQ010000531.1:0-2285 GCA_964480075.1 uncultured Anaerolineaceae bacterium | reverse complement strand
TCAATATCCGGTTTTTCGTGATGAATCCGCTGTGCGGCACGAACAATTTTTGGACTGATTTGGGGGGCGGGCAAGCCATCAACATCTTCAATCTGCAATTCGATGCCGGTGGCGACGGCATCGGCTTTGGCGGGCAGAAATACGCCGTCGCTGTCCACCCACCACAGCTCCCCCCCCGACCGCCACAGCACTTGCGGCAATCGCTCTTCCACTGAAATGCGCACGGTGGACGGCAGGCGCACCGAGACCGACGCACTTTTTACATAATCCATCGCTTCGATGTTGGCTTTAACAGTGCGGGGATTAACCCAGAAAATCGATAAACTGTCAATTCCGCTGACTTGATAGATTTCTGCGGCACTGAGTACATGGTTGCCACTGATATTTGCCCCATACACATAAAATTTATCGGTACCGAACAGCACATATATTGCCGCTATCACCACCAGCAGAACCAGCAGGGTGATGATTTTCCATTTTGAGAACCGAATGGACGGGCGCGTCCGCGACTTTCCGGCGGCAGCAGTGGAAACGAATTGCAGCGTGTTGCTCCCCACCCGACTTTCTAGTGTGGCATTTTTGCCCAACCGCCGCGCCGACCGTCGGCGCCGGTTTTTGGTTTTCGGGGCGTAAGTTACTTCCTTTTTCTGACGGCTCATGTTGCCTCGGAAACGTTAAAATCGGTGCGATTCTGACTGCGTTCAGCGTGACGTTCCAGCGCCAGTTGAATCAACCGGTCAATCAGTTCAGAATAACCCAGCCCGCTGGCAGTCCACAGTTTGGGGTACATGCTGATTTCGGTGAAACCGGGCATGGCGTTCACTTCATTCAGATACACCGCCCCCGTTTCCCGGTCGAGCAGGAAATCCACCCGTGCCAGCCCGGCACAATCTAGCGCCAAAAATGCGGCGATGGCATATTGCTGAATTGCCACCGTTTGCTCCGATTCCAGCGGTGCGGGAATGAGCAGGTCGCTGTCGCCGTCGATATATTTGGCGGCGTAACTGTAAAATTCGCGGCTGGGTAAAACTTCGCCGGGCACGGAGGCTTGTGGATCATCGTTGCCCAAAATACTCACTTCAATTTCACGGGCGTTAATGCCCTGTTCCACCAGCAGACGACGGTCATACTGCGCGGCTTCATCCATTGCTGCCACCAGTTCATCCGTGCCATGCACTTTTGAGATTCCCACGCTGGACCCCATGTTGGCGGGTTTTACAAAAACAGGGTATGCCAGCGCAGATTCAATCTGCGTCCGCACCGCAGCGGGGGTGGCGCGCCACGTTTTTCGCAGCACCGTCACGTATGGCAGCACCGGAATATCGTGTGCTTGCAGAATATCTTTCGCCACCACTTTGTCCATTGATGCCGCACTGCCCAGCACTCCGCAGCCGACGTATGGCAATCCTGCCAATTCCAGCAAGCCCTGCACCGTGCCGTCTTCGCCCATGGGACCGTGCAGCACGGGGAAAATCACGTCCAGCGCGCCGAGCGCAGCATCGCGTGCCACCACCGAGGCATCCAGAAACGGCGTCAAACTGCGGTTTTTTGCCGCCCGCGCGGCGAGTTGCGGTGGCATTTCTGCCGCGCCGGTCAATTGCGCCATCACCTTTTCGCCGGTGAGCCACAGCCCCGTTTTGGTAATGCCGATGGGCACAATTTCGTATTTGGATTTGCTCATTGCCGCCATCACATTCTGCGCGGAAGTCAGGCTCACTTCATGCTCACCCGATTTTCCCCCAAACAGAACGCCCACGCGGATTTTTCGTTTCTCACTCATGCGATAATCTCAATTTCCAATTCCAAAGTTACCCCAAATTTTTGCTGCACCGTTTCGCGGGCGGTGTGTATCAGAGTGATGACATCATCGGCGGATGCGCCGCCCAAGTTGATGAAAAAGTTGGCGTGTTTGGGCGAAATTTCCGCCTGCCCCACGCGAAACCCTTTCAGCCCCGCCGCTTCAATCAGCCGACCGGCATAATCGCCCGGCGGATTTTTGAACATACTGCCCACCGTTGCCCCCGGCGGCTGCGATGATTTTCGCCGCGCGGTGAATGTCTGCATTTGGGCGGAAATTTTCGCCGGTGGTGCGGGTGTCAGCCGCAATTCCGCTTGCAGAACCACCGCCTGCGTCGCGCCGCGTTTCAATCGGCTGGTGCGATAATCATACTGAAACCAGTCTGCCGGCTGCCACACCTGCGAACCGTCTGCCAGCAGTAACTCGGCGCGGATGAGCGCATCGGCGATAGACCTGCCGTATGCGCCGGCATTGTTCACCACCGCCC
>CAYZQQ010000530.1:0-2290 GCA_964480075.1 uncultured Anaerolineaceae bacterium | reverse complement strand
TTTTGCCCACGCCGGTCGGGCCGCTGAGCAGAATATTTTCGTGGCGCGCGATGAATGTGCCGGTTGCCAAATCACTGATGAAGCCACGGTCAATGTCCGGTGCGGCAGAGAAATCGAAGTGCGCCAGGGTTTTACGCACATCGCAACCGGATTGTTTGATGTGCCGCGCCAGCCGTTGGCCGGTGCGTCGCTCCAGTTCATCGTCCAATAAAAGGGTCAGAAATTCGGTGGGGCTGAGTTGTTCGGCGGTGGCTTGCGCGGCACGAGTGTCCAGGGTGTGCGCCATACCACTCAGTTTGAGTTGGCGCAGTTTTGGCAACAGGGGATGGCTTAGCATTCTTGCACCTCGATTGAGGCGAAAAACTCTTGGGCAGAGCGAGCAAACTCAAAGCGTTCAGAAGGTTCAGTCGCCGGTGTTTCGCCGGGCAAAGGCTCGTGGTCTAAACCGGCCTTTAAGATTTGTTTGACCCGTTGATATTGAATATCGTTAAAATGGAGGGCGCGGGCGCACGCGTTTTCCAGGCGTTCTTTTCCGACTTTTTCTTCGAAACGCAGGATGTTTTGCGCGGCTCGCAAACGGTCTAAGGGGCGCGTATCAAGTAGCGTGTTGATGACTTTTTCGGTGGCAGGACCAATGCTTTGGGCACTTTCCCGACAGTTGGGCGGGGTTTGTTTCAGATAAGCGGCTTTTTCGGGGGGATAATCGTTCAAGCGGGTCGTCCATTGTCCCTCGCCCAAATTACGAATATGACTGACAACCAAGTCAACGCCATCGTAAAGATGCACCATTTTTTCATGAATGTGCGCGTCTAAACGTTGCCCGATGTACCGGTGCGGGACGGAATAATAATTGCGCTCAAGGGTGATGTGGCAATCGCGATGCACTTTGACGGGCTTGATAGCCAGCAGGTGGAAGGGCTTTTCAGGGAGCGGTTGCAATTCGGATTGCTCAATATCGTGAAAAAGTTTCCACGGGGCTTGGCGCGTGGTGCCGTGAATGCGCGCGCCGGCGGTTTCTTTGACCCAGATTTTCAGGCGGGCATTGGCCGCGTCAACATCAACAAAAGTGCGTCCGGCAATGAAATTTCGCTTGACGTAATGCACGCCATTTTCTACTTTGCCTTTATGTTGCGGCGTGCGCGGACGGGTGGGGCTGATGAGAAAGTTGTAATGCAGGGCAAACCGGCGGTAAGCTTCCGCTAAAATCGGGTCGATGATGAGCGCTTTGCTGACCGCCGCTTTCAAGTTATCGGGCACCACCCGGCGCGGGACACCCCCGAAATATTCAAAGGCACGCCGATGCAATGCCAGCCAAGTGGCTATCTTTTGCTCAAAGACGATTTCGGCGTACTGATGTCGACTGTGGCTGAGGGTAGCGACAAACACGTACGCCTTTCGCATACGTCCGCTATGCGGGTCATATATTTGGCCGATATAACCAAAATCGACCTGCAGCTCTTCGCCCGGCGCGCGATGAACGCGTACCACCGCGGTGGGGGTCGTATTGCGAAATTGTTTGCAAAAACGGCGCACGGATGAATAGCTACCGGAATAAAGATAATCTTCTTGCAATCGCTGCCACATCGCCATCATCTCCACACCGGCGGCGTGCCATTTTTCTATCTTTTCGCGATAGGGTTCCAGACTTGAGCGCGGGCGAGGAGGGGGTGTTGCGGGACCCAGTGCCTCGGCAAGGGTGGTGTGTTCCGGCAGGGGACGACCCGGCAAAAGATAGCCCTGTGCTTTTGCCCACAATCTGTACTTACGAATGGTCGGGCGTGAGATGTGGGTGTCACGGCAAATTTGTCGCTCACTTTGTCCTTGTTGTAATCGATGAATAATGTCTCGAATATGGTTCATGTGCATGCGCTCCATAAAGGGTGCCTCCGGTAAAAATAGTTACCGAAAGCATGATGCCGCGCACCGCTTTTCGCTAATTCATCCGGTAAACACCCAGCCGACTATCGCTGGTAAACATCCAGCCGACGGTGAGTGGTTAATATACCCCGACTATTGACAACGAGCCTTTAACACATACCATTGGTGTCTTTCTGAACTTGTAAATGGCGCGTAATCCCCTTGATTTGGATGGTTCGCTCGCCGCTTAATTCCAAAAAAGTGTTGTCAGATTGCTATCCATACATCCATACACTGGGAGCGTTAGTCTTCGTTTCGACTTCTCGTATAGTTTGTCAATGTTTTATGGAGCAGGACCGTATAACCACATTTCATTACTCAATACCTTCGCCAATTAGGGCGAGGTGGGCGGTGTTTTAATCGGATGTATACG
>CAYZQQ010000529.1:0-2293 GCA_964480075.1 uncultured Anaerolineaceae bacterium | reverse complement strand
CCATTGACTCATTATGCGCCGGGCAATTGGGGACCTGCCGCCGCCGATGCGCTGTTGGCGCGTGCGGGACATCGCTGGCAATTGGGCTGTGGTGGACACTAATTTATTTTGTTATGAAATGAGGCTTTGATGGATTTTCAATATTGGTACATGTTCCCCGTATCGCTGGTAGTTGCCACCGTGGCGATGGCTTCGGGCGTTGAAGGGGCAACGTTTTTCGCCCCAATATTCATTTTAGGATTGCGGCTTCCGCCCGAAATTGCCATCGGAACGGGACTCATCACCGAGGTGTTTGGGTTTGCAAGCGGGTTGTTCGCCTATGCCCGTAAAAAGCTGATAGATTATCGGCTGGGTATGAATTTATTGATGGTGACGGTGCCGCTGGCACTGGTGGGAACATGGGCAAGCAATCGCGTGGAACCTGATGTTTTAAAAGTGATATTGGGCGCGGGATTGTTTATGGTGGCAGTCAGTTTTTTACGCGCTCCCGACCCCGCCGATGTGGAATTGTTGGACGAGAAAATTGAAACCGATTATGGGGGCAAAAATGCCAAAACCTGCCTGATTACCGCCGACGGTGAAGAAATTCGATATACGGTGTGCAATAAAACCGAGGGACGGCTCATCAGCGGAGTGGGCGGGTTGTTCATCGGGCTGATTTCTACCGGGCTGGGCGAAATGAACAGCTATTTTTTGCTCCAACGATGCCGCGTGCCGAGTCGTGTTTCGGTGGCGACAAGCGTGTTGGTGGTTGCTGTCACCGCACTCGTCGCTGCCAGCGGACATTTGGTGCAATTCATCCAATCCGGCGGAGACACCATGCAGACTGTCATCAATTTGATAATATTCACGGTGCCGGGGGTTATCATCGGCGGGCAATTCGGGTCGCTGGTTGCCGAGTATATCTCCCAAAAAGTGATGGAACGCAGCCTCGGCGTGCTGTTCATTTTGGTGGCGGCGGTCACACTGGGTGAAGTTGTGTTGTAAAAATCCTGTTTGAAAAATTATACCGCCGGTATAGTATATATGTTATAGTGTTCACCCAAAATAATAGGAAAAGGAGAGGATTTATGAACATTGCCCTGTGGATTGTTCAAGGTTTGTTGGCATTGATATTTCTGATGGCAGGTGGCATGAAATTGATGCAGCCGACAGAGAAGATGGCAGAAAAAATGGCGTGGGTGGAGGATTTTTCACAGGGAACCATTCGCGGTATCGGCACGCAGAAGTGCTGGGGGCTATCGGGTTGATTTTGCCGCCACTCACGAGAATTTTACCGATTCTTGCCCCCATAGCCGCTGTGGGGCTGGTATTGAACATGATTGGCGCGGCACGCACTCACATGCGTCGCAAAGAAAATCAGATGATTATGATGAACGGTATGTTGCTGTTGCTGGCACTCTTTGTGGCATACCGACGGTTTATCATCTCGCCATTTTAAGGTTTCCCCTCAGCCAAAAAGGGCGTGACCGAGATTTCGGTCGCGCCCTTTTTTACACCCGCCGCCGGGGACTACCCTTCATTCAGTAATTTATCAAACGTTTTTACAAATTGATCATAGCCGGGATACCCCGGAATATTCGCCAAAACCTGTCCGTTGGCATCCAACAACAAGAAGGTGGGGGTGGCTCGCACGCCATAGGTTTGCAAGCCTTTCCGGCTGGCGGAATCATCCACATTCATCCGTACAAAATCAATCTTTCCGGCATATTTTTCGCCGAGGTTCACGACCTCAGGCATCGCCCGTTGGCACACCGGTCACCAATCGGCGTGGAACATCACCAGCGTGGGATGTCCCGTCGCACCCGTTTCCGCGCGGGCAAGCGCCGCCGCATCAGTGGATGCACCGAGAAATTCTGTGGTGCGATCAGTAACAGCCAGTCCCCCGAGTCCGGCATTGGATGCAGCGGCTTCTTCGGGAGCAGGGCTGGACACATGAAACACCGAGGACATCCCCGCAATCAATGCCCCAACCAACACGACTCCCATCACCACCAGCATAATGATCCCGGTACTGAACTTTTTGGAAGCTGATTTTCCTCGCTTACTTTTGTTTTTTCCGGCTGAAGCCATACAATCCTCCTAAATTATAGTTTTATCGCATACCACAGTTTACCCCACCGACCCGCTTTCTTCTGTAAGCTGGCTCACCATACGCAAACCCAACGCCAAAACTGACGGCAAATTGTCGGCATTACACCAACATGACATTGCAGAATCATGATATAATGGAAATAGATTCGTCATTCGTCATTCGTCATTCGTCATTCGTCATTCGTCATTCGTCATTCGT
>CAYZQQ010000528.1:0-2302 GCA_964480075.1 uncultured Anaerolineaceae bacterium | reverse complement strand
TGGCGCTCAATGAATTTCCAAGACCCGAACACGATAACGGACTGGGATTGCATTTCCTGCCGGTAGGCGCGTTCAATGAATACGCCCTGAATCTGTTCATTTACCATCTGAAAGAACTTGATATGCGCTGGGCGACTGTTTATTACAACAATGAAAAAACATTGCGGGAGGCGGCAAAAGCGTTCAAAGACGCAGGAATTATGGTGGTCTGGAGACCGGCGCTGCGTCCCAATGAGACCTACCCGCCTTATCGTGTCGAGCGCGACATTGCCATTTTGTATGAATACGGAATGCCCCCTTATATTCAGCTTTATAACGAACCGACCGTTGAAGCGACTGATATGGATTCGTACCGGCGCAACTTCATCCAAGCCGCCGACGCGGTTTACCGGGCGGGCGGCTACGTGGGTTTCCAGGATGTTGACGTGGATAATCTCACGGCTTTAATGCGGGACATCAAGGCGCAGGGCAAGGACTACCTTTTCAGGGATGCCTTCTTCGTGCCGCACTGCTATGGCTCGAACCATCCCCCAGCCTACCCCTATGACCCGCTGAATCAAGGGGACACCGGCTCAACCCTCGACACGGACTACAATACTTCGGTGTTGTGCTTTGAGAAATTCGCAAACGTGTGGCAGGCGGAGGTCGGGTTCGTGCCGCCGATGGTCATGGGCGAAGGTGGCTGGGCGACCAGCATCCTTGAAGACGGGCGCTATCCGCGCATCACCCCGGCGATGCACCGAGACTATCACGTCGAGATGTTCAACTGGTTCAGAACCGGTGTATTGTCAGATGGCCAGCCCTTGCCGGATTATCTCTTTGCGGTCACGCCCTGGCTGGTATCGGCAGCGGGTAATATGCAATTTGAGGAAAACGGCTGGTACTACTCGAAGCTCACCGGCACGAAGTACGAGACCATCGAGGCGGTGCGAGCGATGCCGCCATTTGAACGGCGGTTCGGTTGGGAGCGGTGACGCGCTCCCGCTTAGGGGGCAAAGGTGGTGTATGTGTGTGGTTTGCCCCCTAATTCGGTGGCGAGAAACGCCGCCGGGCGGTCTTTCCAACACCGGCGGGAAGGCGTTGTGTTTGACAAAGTGTGTATAGTATGTATAATATTTACATGACCAGTCGAGATGTCATCAAAAAACTGAAAAAAGATGGGTGGATACTTGTGCATATTCGCGGTAGCCACCACCAATACAAACATCCCGAAAAACCGGGGCGGGTAACAGTGCCGCACCCCAAAAGAGACTTGCCAATTGGGACACTCAAAAGTATCTACCGGCAAGCAGGTTGGAACTGGTCAAAAAGATACGGAAGGTGAACTGATGCGATACCCGGTTGTAATACACAAAGACCAGGACAGCGATTATGGCGTGATTGTGCCGGATTTGCCCGGCTGCTTCAGTGCGGGTATAACAATGGACGAGGCTTTGGATAACGCAGTTGAAGCCATTGAATGCCATCTGGAAGGAATGCTGGTGGATGGTGAATCAATTCCTGTCCCGATGTCTCTTGAAGAACATCGCCGGAATCCGGACTATGCCGATGGTGTATGGGCATTGGTTGATGTGGATTTGAGCAAGTTATCAGGCGCAACTAAGCGGGTCAATATCACCGTGCCGGAACGATTTTTGGTGCTTATGGACAAACGTGCTGCGGAAATAGGGAAAACCCGGTCAGGATTCATTGTTCAAGCGGCGTTGGAGTACATAGCAAGAGGGGACAAAGAAATCGCTTGACTTTTGCAAAGCAAAAAGCCCGCAAAACGCAGCATTTTGTGTTTTGCGGGCTTTTGTGTTTCTATTCTGGTAAGATATTGCCACTGAGCGCATTGCCAACGAGGAAAAGTGCGGATTTGGCTGGGCGCAGTTAGGGGGCAAGCGATATAATATGTGACATTTGCCCCCTAATTCGGTGGCGCGGTGTTACCGCACCGCGATGTCAACGGGAAAATAGTACCAAAATATAGTACCATTCTTGACAGTGGTACTAAAATGTGGTACTATCGCAGTATGAAGAACATACTGACCGTCCACGGTTACCGTGCAGTAATCGAATACGACCCAAACCGTAATGTATTGCAAGGGAAATTCCTTGAAACAGCAACACCGCTCACCTTTGAGGCAACCGATGTCAATATGCTGCGGGCGGCAGCCGAAGAAAAACTGACGGCATATCTTGCCGAATGTGAGGCAAATGGAGTTGCACCGCGAGAAACATTCTCCGGGAAATTCAACTTACGTGTATCCCCGGAATTGCACGCCTATCTCGCCGCACAAGCGGCGGCAACAGGCAAAAG
>CAYZQQ010000527.1:0-2304 GCA_964480075.1 uncultured Anaerolineaceae bacterium | reverse complement strand
CCCCAAATTTGGGGGACGCGAAGCGGTTTCTTCATCAGGGGGTCAGGGGGAGGGGTAAAATCTCCATTTTAAAATATCAAACTTTGTCAAATTTTAAAGTGCGTAAGATGAGATTTTAATATCGGTGTGTTTCAGAAGGACAGATTGCAAACAGATATTTACGTTTCGTTTCCTCAAATATGATAATTAAATGGCGAGAAACCACAATAGATGGCACCCAAAAAACCCACCGTTTTCTATACGATTATCATACGCTTATGATGCGATTTTTGCCAATTTTTCTCAACTTTATCCACCGTTCTCCACAGATTACCCCGCGTTTTCCACAGAAATTTACCATTTCCGGGGGTTTTTATCACCTTACTCTTAAAAATACATGCCCAATTTCTCCGTATTTCTGCTATAGTTGTTTTAATAAACACAGAAACATTTACCTGCGTAATTTTACACAATTATTCGAGTGTGATATAATCGCACGCTATGACGACACGAACGCATATAAAACAAACACAAAATTACCAGCTACCCACATCGTTCTCTCGCTTTTTAACCATTATATTCACGCTTCTCTTTTTACTCGCCGGTGGATTTGTCGGCTATTTACTGTATGATTCCGTAAAGGAAACGGTCGCTTCCATTGAAGTTCCCAACCTGCCATACATTGACCTGTCATTACCATCGGTGGGAAATTCTCGTCCCACAATCGGCATCATCCCCCAGCGCGGGGGAGAAATTCCCGTCACCGGTATCACCGGTGTGCCGCTCCCCGATTACAAACAAAAACAGCGCGTGAACATTCTGCTTTTGGGAATTGATAAACGCCCTGACGAACAATATGCTCGCACCGATACGATGATTCTGGTGACAATCGACCCGGAAAACAAAACTGCCGGATTGTTGTCGTTGCCGCGAGATTTATGGCTGGAGATTCCCGGTTATTATGAATCGCGCATCAACACCGCGTATTATTTGGGCGAAAAAAACGGGTATCCCGGCGGCGGACCCGCACTGGCGATGAAAACGGTGCAGTACAACTTTGGTGTACCGGTTCATTTTTATGTCGAAGTCGATTTTAACGGCTTCCGTAAAATTGTTGATACCCTCGGTGGACTAGACGTAAATGTACCATACACGCTTGACGACCCTACTTTCCCCAGCGAAAATTACGGCTATGACCCCTTCCATATTGATGCCGGATTGCAGCATTTGGATGGCGTCACCACGCTAAAATATGCCCGCACGCGCCATATCGACTCTGATTTTGGGCGTGCCGAACGCCAACAGCAGGTACTCATCGCCATAAAGGATAAAGCCCTGCAACTGGGATTGCTCCCCAAAGTGCCGGAGCTGTGGACAACGATGGCAGGGACAGTTGAAACCGACCTGCAATTGGTAGATATTCTGGAACTGGCAAACATCGCCCCGGATATTACCGCTGACAAAATCGAAACGGTGGTGCTGGGCAAAGATTACACCGTCAATTATACCACGGATGCCGGAGCAATGGTGTTGCTCCCCCTGCGAGAAAAAATTCAGCCGGTAATTGACCGTATGTTTGCGCAGGTGCAAACCAACGAAGCCAGCCAAGCCGAAATTATCGCCGCGCAAGCGGCACAAGCCACCCAAACCGCCGAGATGCAAGCGCAACAGCAACAACGAGAAGCACTAAAAACACAGTTGCAAGCTGAAGGTGCAAAAATCATCGTACAAAACGGCACTCCCACCGAAGGACTTGATGCGCAAACAGCGCTTTTTCTCAAACAACAAGGGTTTAACATTGCGCAATTCGGCACGGCAGAAACCACCGATTATCCGCGCACCGTTATTGTCGCTTACGGCGATAAAGAATATACGCTGGGCACACTGGTAAACTTTTTTAACGTTGCCCCGGAGAATGTCCGCCGCAGCCCCAACCTGCAAAGCGATGTTGATCTTCGGGTAATTATTGGGGCAGATTTTCAACTGCCGGCAGATTCACCCCAATCATCATTGATTTTGAAATAACCGCCCACATTCAATCGTCACCCAAAAAGGACAGCCAACAAAAATTTGGCTGTCCTTTTTCTTTTCCAATATTACCTCATCATTTCAAAACCAACGGCAGATACACAAACTGCGCTGATGTGGTTGCGGAGGTCATCACGCCCACACTGAGCGAGCTACTGCCGTTGTTGGCAGCGTTATTATCCACCACGCCGCTGACGGGGTCAACCGAGGCGTTGACGGTGAACGTGCCGCTGAAGGTACTTTGGGTCGTCACCAGCAATGTAACCGTGGATGCGCCGCCGGTGGACACATTTGCCA
>CAYZQQ010000526.1:0-2313 GCA_964480075.1 uncultured Anaerolineaceae bacterium | reverse complement strand
GAAGCTGGCTCTGGTAAAACCACGCAACTGCCTAAAATGTGTTTAGAACTCGGAGGAGGAGTTCGTCGGCGCTTAAAGTTTTTTTACGCCACGCAAGTGGGTGTTGCCCCGCCGACATTTGTCTTTTTTGTGAATGATGGCAAATTGGTGCATTTTACCTATGAACGGTATCTGGAAAATAGGTTGCGCGACACGTTTGAATTTTTGGGCACACCCTTGCGACTCATTTTTCGCAATCGTGGCGAGGCATAGAAACGGGGCGAACATTGCGTTCGCCCCGAAGTTTGTTACGCCAACTCCGCCAGCAAGTTGAGTATCTGCTGAGCGTGAGCATTTGGTTTAACTTTGCGGAAGACCCGCGCAATGGTTCCTTCCGGGTCAATCAAAAATGTTGTGCGCTCATTGCTCCAGTATGCTTTACCGAACAACTTCTTTTCAACCCATACGTCATACGCTTGAGCAATGGCATGGTCTTCATCTGATGCCAACACAAACGGCAAGCTTTGTTTTGCACGAAATTTTGCCAACCGTGTGGGCGAATCCGGACTGCACCCGATGACGGTAGCGTTAATAGCTTCAAATTTAGGGAAGTCATCCCGGACTCCCTGCGCCTGTATTGTTCAACCGGGGGTCATCGCTTTGGGGTAGAAATATAACACCACCCAGTGCCCCTTAAATTCAGACAATTTCACTGGTTTGTTTTGGTCATCAACGGTTGAAAAATCCGGTGCAGAAATGCCTGCTTCAATTGCCATACGGTCTCCTATAGTTTGCTGATGGAATTTGTTATCATCTCACCTTACGCAGTCGAGGATTTGACAAAACAAAATTATGGCATTATTGGTGAAAATCCCGAATTTCGAGTTTTCCCCATCCCCCCTGTATCCCCGGACGCGAAGCGGTTTCTTCATCAGGGGGTCAGGGGGAGGGGGTAAAATCTCCATTTTAAAATATCAAACTTTGTCAAATTTTAAAGTGCGTAAGGTGAATTATCATATAATACTATACGCGAATTGCCACCGAATTGCAATTCGTCTAAAATTTACAGAGGGTGATTCTTGATGGGTGATAGTATGGAACCAATCGTATTGCTGGTAGACGATATAATGTTCGCCACCCGGCTGGAAAATTTGGTGCGACAGGCGGGCTTCAAACCCATATTCGCGGAGAATGAAGCCGCATTGACCCGCGCGATGACCACTGCGCCGGTATTGGCGATGGTGGATATTTTTTCGGCGGGGATGAACTGGGAGCCGCTGGTGCGTCAGATAAAGGGTCCCGGCAAAAAAAGTGATCACGTGCCGGTGCTGGGATTCGGACCCCATACCGATATGACGTTACGCCGGCGTGCGCTCGATGCCGGATGCGCGGCGGTTGTTGCCCGCTCGGCAATTGTGACGCAATTGCCGGCGCTGGTGGAAAAACATCGCTGGCGGGTTGAACACCCCTGCTGCGGCGGATCGCTGCCGCCGCTGGTGGAACGCGGCTTGCAGGAATTTAATCGCGGGCAGTATTACCGCTGTCACGAAACGCTGGAAGATGCGTGGAACGCAGAAGCGCGCTCGGTGCGATTGCTGTATCAGGGAATTTTGCAAATTGGCGTGGGTTTTTTCCATATTACCAAAGGAAATTGGCGCGGCGCGGCGAAGGTGCTGGAACGGGGTATTCCCAAACTTGCCCGATTTGCGCCGGCATGTCAGGGCGTGGATGTGGCGGCATTACTGGCTGATGCTCAAACCGTGCATACGGAAATTCTACGGTTGGGCGCGGATGGGCTGGCGCGTTTCGATACCCATCGGTTGCCCAAAATTGTGTGGGAGGGGTAATTTAGTGCAAGTGAAAAAAACTATATGGCAAATATGGCTGCCGCCAATTTTCTTGCTGGCGGCGGGAGCAATGATTCTCTGGTTCGCCCCGGCGGAAAAAACGATGGGTGGCGGCATCAAACCGGTGTATGTTCACGCGGCGTTTTCGTGGGCGGGGATGGTGGGCGTGCTGCTCGGCGGGGTGTTGGGCGTGTGGGTGCTGGCAAAAGACGGTCGGCGCGCGCATAATTGGATGGAAACGATTGCGTGGATGGGCGTGATTTGGTTTCTGCTGGGGGTTATCATCAGTTTTGCGGCGGCGAAAGCCAACTGGGGCGCAATTTCACTGACGGAACCACGCACGGCGGCGGGCTTGCAATTTTCTGCCATCGCGCTGATTGCCAAAACAGTGGCGGATTGGTTGCCGTGGCGACGGCTGCGCGCACTGGTGAACAGCGCGCTGGTGGGGGTGATGTGGCGGCTGACAGTTTCTTCACCGTTGATCCTG
>CAYZQQ010000525.1:0-2327 GCA_964480075.1 uncultured Anaerolineaceae bacterium | reverse complement strand
GAGGAGATAATTCCCTCTCCCTTTTGGGGAGAGGGTTAGGGAGAGGGGCAAAAAGGAGTTTTCTCATGTCCATCCCAACCCTTGACGGCATTACCGCCAAAAAAATCACCAGCGCACGGCTGACGACCCGCGTGCTGTTCTGCGGCGATGAATCCGGCGCGCCGGTACTCTTTCTGCACGGGAATTTATCCAGCGCGACGTGGTGGGAAGAAACCGTGCTCGCCCTGCCCGCCGAATTTTTCGGCATTGCGCCCGATATGCGCGGCTTTGGCGACGCCGACCCCGCCGCCAAAATCGACGCCACGCGCGGCATGCGCGATTTGTCGGATGACGCCGCCGCCCTGCTCGACGCGCTGGGTATCGAAAAAGCGCACGTCGTCGGCAACTCGCTCGGCGGGTCGGTGGTGTGGCAGATGATGGCCGATTATCCCGACCGCCTGTTGACGGTCACACAGGTTGCGCCCGGTTCGCCCTTTGGCTACGGGGCTACCAAAGATGTGGATGGCACACCAACCACGCCCGATTTCGCCGGTTCCGGCGGCGGGCTGACCAATCCCGCTTTTGTGGCGCAGGTGCAAGCGGGCGACACCGGTTCCGACAATCCTGTTTCGCCGCGCGCCGTCTTGCGCGCGCTGGTCTATCGCCCACCGTTCATCCCCGCCCGCGAAGATGCCATTGTTGATTCGCTGTTGTCCATTCATCAGAGTGAACAGGACTGGCCCGGCGACAAAACGCTCTCGCCGAACTGGCCCCATGTCGCGCCCGGCAAATGGGGCGCGAACAATGCCCTCTCGCCCAAATACACCGGCGATGTGAGCGCCATTTACGCCAACCCGCCCCACGTGCCCGTGCTGTGGATTCGCGGCGACAGCGACCTGACCGTCTCCAACACCGCCGCCGCCGACCCCGGCACGTGGGGGCCGAGCGGGCTGGTTCCCAACTATCCGGGCGCGGGAGCCTATCCGCCCCAACCGATGATTGACCAGACCCGCGCCGTGCTGGAAAAATACGCCGCGCACGGCGGCTCATTCCGCGAGGTGGTGATGACGGAAACGGGCCACGTGCCGTACATCGAAAAGCCGGATGAATTCAACAAACATTTCCATGCTCATCTCACCGGAAAGGAAGGGTAAAAAATGGTTCATTTTGACTGGATTCAGCGCCACGCCGAACGCACGCCGGACAAACTCGCCGTGGTGGACGTATTCACCGGGCGGCAGTTCACCTATGCCGAATTCAACGTCCGCGCCAATCGCTTCGCGCATTTTTTGCGCGAAACGCTGGGGGTTCAGCAAGGGGAGCGAGTGTCGATTTTGGCGCAAAATAGCTCCGATTATTTCGAGATTCTGTTTGCATGCAGCAAAATCGGCGCAATTTTGAACACGCTCAACTGGCGGCTCGCCCCCGCCGAAATGGGATATATCCTGAACGACTGCCAACCCGGCGTGCTGATTTACGAGCCGGACTTTTCCACCGCCGTGAACACCGTGCGGCAATCGGTCAACATTCGCCACGCCGTGGTGATGGGTGCATCCGCTCTCGACGGGGAATGGACATACGAGGCTGCGCTGGCGGCAAGTTCGCCGGAGAAAGTGGACTCGCCACGCCTGCTTTACACCGACACCTGGGCTATCCTCTACACCTCCGGCACCACCGGCAGACCAAAAGGTGCACAAGTGACCTACGGCAACTTCTTTTACAATGCCATCGGTATGGGCGCCGCCATTGACCTGACCTCGCAGGATGCCAATCTCAACGTCCTGCCCACCTTTCACGCGGGCGGACTGGGGCTGTATGCGGGACCGGTATTCCACTTCGGCGGTACGCTCATCGTCATGCGCGCTTTTGACCCCGCCGAATTGTTGCGGCTGATTGAGCAATGGCGCGTGACGGTCATCTTGCTGGTTCCGGCTATCTATCTGGCGCTCAGCCAGTTCCCTGATTTTGGAAAATACGACCTGTCCAGCGTGCGCAGTTGGGGCAGTGGCGGCTCATCTCTGCCGCCGTCGCTGGTGAATCTCTTTGCCGAAAAAGGTGTCATCATCCAGCAGGGTTTCGGCATGACCGAAACTGGGCCCACCGTCTTCCTCATCGACAAGGAACACGCGGTGGAAAAAGCCGGTTCGGTGGGCAAGCCCGTTCTGCACACCGATGTGCGCATCGTCTCCCGCGAAGGCGACGTGCTGGGCGCAAACGAAATCGGCGAGTTGTGCATTCGCGGTGGAAATGTCACCACCGGCTACTGGAATCGCTCCTAGGCCACCGCCAAAGCCATTGTGGACGACTGGCGTCATTCTGTGTACGCCGCCAAATTGGACGAAGACGGG
>CAYZQQ010000524.1:0-2333 GCA_964480075.1 uncultured Anaerolineaceae bacterium | reverse complement strand
AAAACATGGGTTTGAACTCGGCGGGTTCCGCAGTTTTGAACGAGCGGTGACTCGCACTACAATAGAAGCAATAAAGAAAGCGATTGACCCGGCTATTTTAAACAAACGTAAATCTTGGAGGCAGTTATGAGCAACGGCAAAATTTTGGTTGTTGAAGATGACCCTGACATCTCAAAAATGCTCAAAATATATTTCACGTCACAGGGGTACGCCGTGCTGGCAGAACTGCGCGGGCGAGAAGCTATTAGCACATGCACCCAAAAAATGCCAAACGTGGTTGTGCTGGACATCAATCTACCGGATATTGATGGCTACACGGTCTGCCGCGAGCTTAGGGGCAGTTTACGCACCAAGCATATCCCCATCATCTTTTTAACCCAAAAGGATGAACGCAGCGATAAAATTAAAGGACTGGAACTCGGCGCGGATGATTACATCACCAAGCCCTTTGATATTGAAGAGTTGAAACTGCGGGTGCAGGGCGCCATTCGCCGCGCCACATACGAAAATCTCACCAACCCGACCACTAGCCTTCCCAGCGGAAAACTCATCGAAGAGCATTTAAAAGCTATCAAGAGCCGCGAAGATTGGACGCTCCTGTATATTGGCATTAGCCATATGGATGCCTTCAAAGAAATTCAGGGGATTGTGGCGCTGGACGATGTGCTTCGCTTTGTGGCAACCATCATCACCGAAGCCGTAGAAAAATATGGCACGCTCAATGACTTTATTGGACATGCCGGCAGCAACGATTTTCTGCTGGTAACTCGTCCCGAATTAGCCGGAAACCTGTGCCGTGAAATAACCCGCCGGTTTGCGGATGAAGCGCAGGTATTTTACCCGTTTACCGCCAGACAAGAAGGCAAAGTTGTTTACACCGATGGACGCGGCAATGTAAAAGAATCGCCGTTTATGTCGTTGTCTGTGGCGGCGCTCCCCGGCACGGATGGACCGTTTGCCGATATTCGGGAAATCACTGAAGTTGCGGCGGATATTCGCCGCAGAAAACCGGGGTGTCCGGCATAGCCCCCGACAAATTCTGCCATGAAATCACACACGGGAATTATAGCCAACCGAATACGTATCGCCTCTGCCATCATTGTTATTATTGCAATAGCATCTATCGGCGCGCTGGGCTATCATCTATTTGTTGAAACGCCCGCCGCCGGTTGGCTTGTTGTTACAGCTATGGTTGCTATTGGATTGCTGGTGGCTTTGTTCTTGTGGAATCAGCACGCGCTTGAACGCCAAATTGAGCAGCAAAAAACAGAACTCACGGCTCTGTACGCCACTACCCGCGAATTAAACAGCACCGTTGCCCTAAAGAGTGTATTGCAGCAACAACTCAGCGAAGCGACACATGCCACGCGCGCCGATTTTTGCGCCATTTTGCTGGCAGACAAAAAACGGATGGCATTTACCCCGATAGTACAGGTTGGCTGGGCAAATGATGTGCCGACATCTTCATTAGTGCTGAAACGTGCCGTCCAGCAGAACATTACACGAGTGATGCCGGACACTCATGCCAAAACCGAATATACTCCTCAACCGGCAACCATTCGTACAGAGATGGCTGTCCCCGTTCTTCACGGAGACTCTCTGGTGGGCATTATCTACCTTGCCGCGACCATACCGCAAGCCTTTAGCCCGGACCATCAACTATTTATTGAAACACTGGCGCATCAAACAGCCATCGCCATTCGGCAGTCGCAGGAGTTTGAGGCGCGCGTTAGCGAGCGGCTAGAAAATACGACCCGAATCAACCAACTTGCCCGCCTCTCTGACCTGAACCATGCGTTCCGCGCAAATTTGCCGCTGGAAAATCTATTGGAAGAAATTGCATTTGCCGCACAGGAAACAACCGGCTTCAATGTGGCGGTACTCAGTGTGACAGAACATCAGCAACTGCGGCATATTTCTGCAGCAGGATTGCCTCTGGAACACCTTAAACACCTGCAACAAACGCCCCTCTCCCTTGAATCCATCACCGCTTCGCTTGAATCGGCACACACCATCAACGCATCGTATCTTCTATCGGGCGAACATCAGCCATTACACAAATTCGCTGAGGCGTTACAGCCATTCGGTGAAATGCCAATTGCACATGGCAACCCCGATGCATGGCAACGCAACGACCTGCTGATAACCCCATTGCGCAACGCCGACGGTGAGCTTATCGGTTCGTTGACCGTTTCCAATCCTACCAACGGAAAACGCCCCCCCAAAGCCGTGGTATCTATGTTGGAATTGTTTGCCAACCAAGCGGCTATGTTTGTAGAAAACATTCAGCAATTCCGGCAACTTTCACGGCAAGCCGCCCGTCTGCAACTGGT
>CAYZQQ010000523.1:0-2333 GCA_964480075.1 uncultured Anaerolineaceae bacterium | reverse complement strand
TGCGAACGCAATGTTTTGATGGTTTCTCTCAGTTCGGCGATGCGGAGTTCCCGCCCCGCCATTAGATTCACCGTGCGTTGGAGTTCATCGGTGCGCTGACGAACCCGCTTTTCCAGCTCTTCGGCGTGATCATGCAAGAGTTGCTCCGCTTCACGCCGGTCGGTGATGTCGCGTCCGATGGTGACAATGGCGCGCACATCGGGGTCGTCCAGCAGGTTGGTCACACCAATTTTCATCCACTGCCATATGCCACTTTTATGTTTCAGACGCATTTCGACGCGAAATTTTTCTGCGGGGTAAATTGTTATATCCCGCAATAGTGTTTGTGTACGGGGAATATCATCGGGGTGTACCAAATCGAACAGCCCCATACCGAGTATCTCTGCGGGAGTATAGCCCAGCACATCGAACGCGGCGGGGCTGGCATACTCAATTTTGCCCTCGGCGTTGACCAGATTTATCATATCAAACCCAAGTTCAAATATTTTACGGAACATGCGGTTGGAGTCGCGGGTCAATTTGTTTTCTCCGGTAGGTTTCATCGTGGATGGGCAACAACTGTATTATAACCGAAAGACGCTCAGAAAAAAAGCCGCAATAAAAAACCGCCGGAGATTCTTCCGGCGGGGTTCTATTTTACTGCCCAAATAATATCTGCCAATGTAATGCAATCCCGCTCAAAACTGAGCGCGGTCAGCGCATCGGGGTCGAATTTTCGCACATAATGATGGATTTTTGTCTGCAGCCAGCGCAATTCCGCCCGCAATTTCCAATGTTCCGCCGTGTGCGAATCAAAAAGAATGACAAAAAGCCGATTGCCGAAATGCTGCCGACCTTCTCGGCTTTGATTTTGGTAGAGCCAGTGGATCATCGCTTCGGGGTGTTGCCATGCAAAATAAAGGCTTTCGGGGAAATATTTGGGGAAAACAGACGTTTTGTGGTCAAAGGTGATGCCATACAGCGTAAAATCGACCAGCCGGTCGTAGCGATTCTTGTTCGGTTGCACAGCGGGGAGCCGGGCAAAAATATGCTCAATGCCTTGCGCCGACCAAAAATTGAACCAGCGGTTGGCGGCATAGGCAAAAAAGGCGTCGCGGTCAACATTTTGCGGATTGGCTGCCGCCGCGCGGTGTTTCAGGTCATCCCAGGTGCGCGCTTGATACGCGAAACGGGTCATCCCATCCCAGCGATTATCCTGCTTGCGTCCCCACGGCGTAAAAGGTTCGGCGGTGCGTTTTTTCAGTTCGGTTTCCAGTGCATCCAGATTTATTTGCGACATCAATGGATTGAATCGAGCAGCGCGTCCAGCGCTTGCCGGTCCCATTTTTCAGCGCTGCCCTGTGCCAGCAACAGCACGCGCCCGGTGTCGGTGTTAAACAGCGCGCTCATTTGGCGGTACGGCGTACCGCTGCTATTCTCACCTTTGCGATAAGTTAGCGTCACGTCCAGCCCATTGACCGTGCGCGTTTCCATATCATCCAGCGTTAATTTTAATTGCTGAAATGATGATTGCTGCTGCAACGCGCCTTCAATCTGCTTTTGGAGCGTGTTCGGGTCAATGGCGTCGCTTTCCGGTACTTTTATCAGAAAGATGAGCATTTCATCGGGCTGGGGCGGATTGTGAGAAATAGCAACCATTTCCATGCCCATCAGTTGCATTCCGAAAACTTCGGAATATCCTGCAGGCAGGGTATAGCTGGCAATTTTTGCCCCCAGTGTCGATGCCTGCTGCGGGTCGGTAACCATCGCGCGGTCAACCGACCAAATGCCCATCAGCGCCAACCCTCCGCAGCACACACACGCCATCAGCAGAACCGATGCGGCGGCGGCAATAAGTTTTACCCGACGTCTATCCATCGACATCAATCCTTTTCGTATGGAATGCCATCGGCGGCAGGAGCAATAGCGCGCCCAACCACAACCGCCAGCACAATCATAGTGATGATGTAGGGCGCTGCCAGTAAAAATTCGGAGGGGAAACCGGGGATGAGAATTTGGATTTTCTGTTGGAATGAATCGGCGAATCCGAACAGCAGTGACGCGCCCAGCGAGCCGACGGGCGTCCATTTGCCAAAAATCATCGCTGCCAGCCCGATGAACCCCCGTCCGGCGGTCATCGCTTCATCAAACTGTCCCACGCGCCCCACGGTAAAATACGCGCCGCCCAATCCGGCAATCATCCCGCTGAGTGTAATATTGATGTATCGAATCTTAAACACATTTATGCCGAGGGTGTCGGCGGCTTGGGGATGTTCGCCCACGGCAATGGTGCGCAATCCCCAGCGGGTGTAAAACAGCGTAATTTGCAGCGCAACCAGCACCACAAACATCAG
>CAYZQQ010000522.1:0-2336 GCA_964480075.1 uncultured Anaerolineaceae bacterium | reverse complement strand
TAATCCCCCGCCGATAGCGTTTCCGGCAGTTGAAGCCGCATGGGGTAGCGAATGGCATCACCCGTGCGCCATTGCGGGCTGAAAAACAGATTGCCCGCGGGCCATTCGTCCACCTGCGCAGCGAGATCCTCCTGCGCATCCCACAGTTTGAGCGATACGGCAAGCGGCGCATCTGCCGAAATTTCTTCCGGCACATCCAGCCAAAATGTCACAAAAACCGCATCACCGGGGTGATACTGCTGCCCCAACGGCACAATCCCCCGCAGGTGAATTTTCCCGCCGAAGGTGGCTTCCAGCGGTTGCGGCGGGTTCGGCTGCGCGCCCGTGTCGAAAGCCTGCACGCGGAAGAATGAAGGTCCCGCAATGGGGGTGTCATCCACCATGCGGGTGTTTTCCGCCAGCCATTGCCGAATTACGCCCTGCGGGTCGGTGACGGTATCGTATGCCCGCAGCATCCAAATGCGCGAATATTTGCCGCTCACCCGTTCCAGCGCGGCGATGGTGTCGGCGGTGGACATGGCGTAAAAATCCGAGCGCGGGTCGCCCCAGCCGAGCGCGGGGTCGCCGTCCACCGTACCCGTTTCCAGCACCAGCGGCGCATACGGATTGCGCTCCATTTGCGGGCCGAAATCGGTCAAGCGCAAATAGCCGTCCACCGGCGCAGAAAAATAGACGCGCAATGCGGTATAGGTGTAGCCCGCGTTCACCAGAATTACATCGCCGGGCCGCCATTTTTCTTCCAGATATGATACCGCCCCGCGCAGGCCGTCGGCGGCATAACGGGGGTTGGCGTGCAGTTCAGTCATCCCCAAAATAGAAGCCGAAAGCCACACGGCAAACGCCGCCAACCCGATAGCCCGCCGACACGATCCCAGCCACGCCAGCCCCGCGCCCAAAATAATGTAAAACGCAGGCGAATAGGTGAACAGATAGCGGACGTGATACAGCGGCGAGCCGGTGACGAGCGGTGCGGCGATGATGATTGCCAGCGGCACAAAGGTCAGTGCAGGGAGTAGAATTCGATGCGCGGGGCGTTTCAGTGCGGCAATGCCGAACGCGAATACCACCACCATCACAATTAATGCCCACCAGATTTGCCCCGGCTGGATCGATTCACCCACTGCGAGCGCGTTCCAGCTTTCCAGCAGAATATCACCCAGCGGGATGACACTGCGCCACGGCGGCACGGGCGGGTGGGTCGCCTGCCGCCACGCCACGGGAATCCACGGGATATATAAAATTGCCGCGCCGAAATTCGCCGCGAGCCATAACCGCCAAGGCGCAAAATTCGCTAAATTAGTCCACTGATTAACACTGATGTACACTGATTTTTTATTTTTCGATGAAAGTCTCCACCAAAACAGCAAAAATAGATTCAGTGCGATGAGCAAAAATGCAAAATAATACAGGACATACAACCCCAGCACAGCAATCAGCGCATAGCCGATGGCCCATCTGCGGCGCGGGACATTTTGCGGGCGGGCGGAAATTAATTCGGGGGCGAATGCCATCAGCGCGAAAATAACCGCCAGCACGCCCAAAAACGCACCGAGGGTATACATGCGCACTTCCTGCGAGTACCACAAATTGTACGGTGATGCCGCCATCAATCCGGCAGCCCATAGCGCGGCGCGCCCGCCTGCGATGTGCCGAGCCAGCGCATACGCCGCGGCAATCAACAGCATACCAAACATCACCGAGAAAAACGCCAGTGCAAATTCGGTGTCGCCAGCCAGCGTGCGCCAGCCGTGCAGCAACAAATAATACCCCGGCGGATGGATGTCGCGGGCGGTGTGGGCAATCAAATCGGCGGGGGATTTCTGCGCCAGCACCGCGCTGACGGTTTCATCGTACCACAGACTTTGCGCACCCAGCCGGTACAGCCGCAGGGCAAAACCAATCAACAAAAGCAAAGGCAGTTTGAGGTTGCGGGTTTCAGGTTTCAAGTTCAAGGTTTCAAAACCTCAGTTCAGAGTTTTTGTCATTCCGGAAATTTCCGAAAGAAATTATCCGGAATCCAAAAAAATCTGTGGATTCCCGCTTTCGCGGGAATGACACCCAATGATTTTTTGGCAAAAACCGCCATTTTCGCTGTCGAAGAAAATAACGCCGAATTCAGGTTACAAACGTATTGCGTATTGCGTGCCGCGTAACTTTACGCATCACAAATCATGCCACCCAACCGCCCGAAGTGCAAAAAACCGCCTTTCGGGGGAAAGGCGATTGTCATACCATCATTTTTCATTTTGAATTTTTCTTTATTAGAGTTGTTCCCGAATAGAAAGAGTTGAAACAAATTAGGAAATCAGGTATGCTTCTACTAAAAAAGGCGCAAA
>CAYZQQ010000521.1:0-2349 GCA_964480075.1 uncultured Anaerolineaceae bacterium | reverse complement strand
TATTTCAGTTAGTAGTTTTTCTAGATTTGAATATTCATGCTCATCAATATGGAGGACAATCACCCCGTCATTCCGCAATAAATTCCGCGCCAATTTCAGGCGGGGGTACATCATATTGAGCCAGTTGGTGTGGTAGCGTCCGGAGCTTTCGGTATTGCTGGAAATCTTAAAGCCCGCGTCGTCTTTTTGCCCGGTGTAACGCAAGTAAGTATCCAGATTATCCTGAAACTTGTCGGGGTAAATAAATTCTTTGCCGGTATTGTAGGGCGGGTCAATGTAAATCATCTTCACTTTGTTGGCATAACTTTTTTGCAAAAGTTTCAGCACCTCCAAGTTATCCCCTTCAATGAACAGGTTTTGGGTGGTATCCCAATCAACGCTCTCCTCTTTGCAGGGGCGCAGAGTTCCCATTGAAGGGGTCAAGGCAATTTGGCGGGCGCGTTTTTTGCCAAACCAGTTTAACCCGTATTTTTCTTCGCCACCGGCAATCTCATCCCCCAAAAGTTGGCGGAGTACGTCAAAATCTATGCCATCTTCCGTGAATGCCTCCGGGAAAATGGTTTTTAGCGTTGCCAAATTTTCGTTTACAATGTCAAGGCTCGCGCCGTCTTGAGTTGTCAATTTGTCCATTGCTGTACCCTTATAATTGTGTTTTTAGCTGTTCGATAGAAGTCTCGAGTTGTTTGAATTGGACGTTCAGCGCCGCTTGTGTCCCCATATTTTTTTCTTTTTTCAGTTTATTGCGGATCTCAGCTTGCCGAGATTTCAAGGCTTCAATTTCTCTGATTATTGCCATTTGCTCATCGGCGGAGGAGGTATTTTTGTTGTTTACGGCATAATAGCCGCTATGTCGGGCGGCGTTCAGCGCAACAATCCGTTTGACTATATCGCGGTAAAAAATAAAGAAATTTTGGTAAGAAAAGTTAGGCAAACGAAAGTCCGCCAAAAAATCGGTTTGCCATACGGTGGGTTTGTCTAATGCAATCCAGCCGGTATCAACCATCGTTTCAACGACGGTTTTATTGCGTGCGGCGCGGTTGATGCGTTTTCTCGCGGCGCTTAGCGCTATTTGTTCATTGTAACTGAATACAATCAGCAACGGGTATGGGATACTGCGGTGCATAATTTCAGCAATGCGTTTATATCGTTGTTTGCTTCGAGTGTTGACATGCAGGATAGCAATTTCATGGTATTCCTGCTCTGCGTCATCGTACGGTTGAATTTGAATTGTACTCGGTTTTAAGGTGTATTGCCAGATGATGGAATCAATATCATATTTGAAGGCTTTTTTGTCGGTGGCGGTTAATATGGCATTTTCAAAAAACAGCTTTTTGTACACACGCTTTTGGAGGCGGCAGGCTTCAGGGAAAGCCATATTTTTGTAAAATACGTCAATCATATATCTGCCGTGTCTTCAAGGATAATAAGATAAGAAATTACTTCAAAATCATCTATGCCGTGGAATGAGTCTTTGGTGATATTGGTTCCTCCGCGCTGAAAGAGGCTTTCAACGCCAATTTCTTCCGCTTTGCCGGTGATTGCCGTAACAGCTTTGGCGAGCAAGGTTTGATAACGGCTCATATCGGTGGCGTCGCGAGTATGGGCATTGAAACGCGCTACCGCGTTTTTATTTGGGTAACTTTGCCCCAGTGAAAGTTTTTTGATGAGATCGAGGATTTTTTTAGCGTGATGATAGTTCAACAGAATCTCGCCATTTTCACTGACGTAAACCAGATAATAAGGGGCAAAAGCGTAAGCACTGTCTGCCCGAATTTTGGGGTTTTCACTGCGCAGGCAAAAAATAACACCGGGTTGGATGTCGTTTTCCAGTAAATTGTCGTTTTGAGCAACGGCGAAAACGCCAAAGGGCATTTGCGCCAGACGAGTTTCGTGTTCCTTTAAGTAATCTGCCAAATCTATCCGGAAATCGTTCAGCGTCATATCTGTGATAGAGATCCCGTTGGAGAGGTCTTCAATATCGACGACCTCATTTTTAAGTTGCTCAAATTGCTTGCGTCGATATTCAAGGTCATTCATTTTCCCGGCGTCGGCAAATTCAATAACATTTTCTTCGCCGGTGGCGGAAATATCAAGCAAAACCATACGACCGGAAACGCGGGCTTCAAGGTTGATATATTCGTCCAGCTCCATGTTGGGCCAAAAATTGACAAGTTGAATGACTTTATTTTGTGAGCCAAGTCGGTCAATTCGTCCAAATCGCTGGATGATACGCACGGGGTTCCAGTGAATATCATAATTGACCAAATAATCGCAATCCTGGAGATTTTGCCCTTCGGAAATGCAATCAGTGGCGATAAGAATATCGATCTCTTCGGTTAGAGTGGCGTC
>CAYZQQ010000520.1:0-2350 GCA_964480075.1 uncultured Anaerolineaceae bacterium | reverse complement strand
GTCATCCATCTGAGCCGCTTCATCTTCGGTAATGAGTTTGCGCCGTACCCCTGCCTGTTTTACTTTTTCCGGGTCAATACCGTGTCCATCATCTTTAACAATAATGATAATGTGTCCCTCTTCGTGCGATGCAGTGAGCATCACCGTGCCGGTGGGATTTTTGCCCGCTTTTTCTCTATCTGCGGGAGATTCCACTCCGTGGTCAACCGCGTTGCGCAACAAATGGATGAGCGGGTCGCCGATATATTCAATGAGCGAACGGTCGAGTTCTGTATCCTCACCTTCAATCACCAGATTAATCTGCTTGCCCGCCGCCCGGCTCACGTCGCGCACCAAGCGGGGCATTTTGTTAAAGGTACTTCCAATGGGGAGCATGCGGGCATGCATTACTTCTTCTTGTAATTGGTCAACCACGCGCCCCAAATGTCCATTCATTTCAGTCAAATCATTTACGGGACCTTCTTTGCCATATGTCCCCAGTAGCGTACTCTCTATTTGAAGCAATCGGTTGCGGTCGGTTACCAGTTCGCCAACTGAATTCATGAGCGAATCGAGGCGTTCCACACTGATGCGCACTGTTTTGTCCACAGTCAAATCAACGCTGACATTATTTTTCGATTTTGGTTTTAGTTTATCTATTGTAGGTTTTGGCACATCCGCCAAAAACGGTTTTACACTGCGCGACGCCAAATCAAGCACATCTGTCAGTGTTTTTTCGATAACGGCTATCGGTTTTTGGCTGGCGACAACCAGTTCAATTTTGTTGTTATGTTTTACGTTTGCCAAATCATCCATGCCGGGGGTTTGATGGATGATTTTGCCGACATCCATCATAGCAATAGCCACTTGCGATAGCCGTGCGGAGGGGGCAAAACTGTTGGGGTCGGTGGTGGCAGTTGCTAAAAAGAGTGTATATCCTTGCGATTGCCATGTCTTTGCTTGTGTCACCTCTGCCTCCGACAGCGAAATTGTCGGCGTGCCGGATTTACCATTGCCATCCACTTTAGCAGCGACAGGCGCAGACCCGCCATCCAAAATTGTATGCAATCGGGCAAGCTGGTCAGAAATATCCAAATCGCCCATTTCCTGATTGGCTATTTCATCGCGGAAATGCTGCAATACATCAAGTGTCGCAAACATTTCATCGGCAATTTCTCCCGACATGGTTAATTTTTCTTCGCGCATGGCATCGAAAATTGCTTCCATGGTGTGGGTTAATTCTTGCATCCGATGATGTCCCACCGTGCCGGCAAGCGCTTTAATGGTATGTGCCGCCCGAAACACGCGGTTAACAATGTCGGGGTCGGTATTTTCTTCCAGGTCTAAAATACCGCTTTCCATTGCTTGCAAGTGCTCGTTGACTTCATCCATAAAAATACCGAGTTCATCTGCATCAATATCAAAAACTTTTTGAGTCATATCAATATTCCTATTGGGGATATGTAAATAACCGCTATTGGACGGTACTTTTTAACGCGGTTTCAACGCGCTGTCGCAGGGTGTTATGGTCAACCGGTTTCAACAAGTAATCGTGCACTTTAAGTTCCAACACACTCAACACTTCATCCGGCTGGTTTACTGCCGATAATACCAGCACCGGTGTATGTTTTAAGATTGGGTCTCCCCGCAGATATTTGAGCACCTGTGTCCCCGACATATATGGCATCATAATATCCAAAATTATCAGGTCCGGTTTTTCATCGCGCGCCAGTGCAATGCCGGTGGGACCGTCTTCGGCTTCCAGCACATTGTAACCGTCAAGTTCCAGCATTTGCCGCAGTGTTTCTCGCATTAACAAGCTGTCATCTGTGATAAGTATGGTGGGCATAATTTGCCTCTCACGTCGCTAAGTATTACTTGTTTTATTATCGGCGGTGCAGATAGATCCTAAAGACCCGCGCCGTAAAGTCTGCATAAAGGTTTTTTACAGTTGCATGGGTACGGTAGATTTTTCGGCGGTGTCGGACACAACAAATATTTTTCCCAAATCAAGCAGGGTGATAAGGCGGTCGGGTAATTTGGCAATCCCGCTGATGAATGCCGCATCCATCCCCGTTACAAATGCCGACGGCGACTCGATGGTGCGCGGCGAAATTTGCAACACTTCTGTTACCTCATCCACAACAATCCCAATCATCGTATTTTTATGTTCAACCACGATAACGCGTGTGTTTCTGGCAGCCTCCAGACGGGGCATACCAATACGGGTGCGCAGGTCAATAATGGGAATGACGATGCCACGCAGGTTGGTCACACCTTCCACATACGAATGGGCATGTGGCACCAGCGTAATTTTCTGCGGCTTGATGATGCTCTCCACTGTTGAAATTTCCACCCCGAACAATTCGCC
>CAYZQQ010000519.1:0-2359 GCA_964480075.1 uncultured Anaerolineaceae bacterium | reverse complement strand
AACGTAAAAAATCGGTGAAAATCAGCGTAATCTGTGCAATCTGTGTGCTATCAGCTACTTTGCAGCCGGTTCACACCGGGAATTGCTGTCGAAACATGGAACCTGAAACCTTGAACCTGAAACCATACAGCCTTTATCTGCACATTCCGTTTTGCCGCAAAAAATGCACATACTGCGATTTTAACACCTACGCCGATATGGACGGCTCGTTCGCCGAATATACCGCCGCGTTGTGCCGCGAGCTTCGGCTGATGGGCGAGTATCGCCACCGCCCGCCGGTGCGAACCATTTTCATCGGCGGGGGAACGCCCACCGTGCTGGCAATTTCGCAGTTGGAACAAATTTTGCAGGCGTGCTTTACCGCGTTTGAGATTATGCCCGGCACAGAAATCACCAGCGAAGCCAACCCCGGCACGGTGGATGAACGTTATCTGCGCAACCTGCTATCGCTGGGGGTCAACCGCATCAGTTTCGGGGCGCAGAGTTTTATCCCCGCCGAACTGCAAATGCTGGGGCGCATCCACTCGGCAGACAGCATCGGGCAGACGATTGCGGCGGCACGACGCGCGGGCGCACGCAATCTGAATATCGATTTGATTTACGGGCTGCCGACACAACAGCTTTCCGATTGGCGATACACGCTGGAACACGCCATCGCGCTGGAGGTGGAACATATTTCGTTGTATAGCTTGACACTGGAACGCGGCACGGCGCTGCGGGCGCAGGTGGTTCGGGGAGAATATCCGTCGCCCGATGGCGATTTGGCGGCGGATATGTATGAGTTGGCGGACTCGCTGCTGGCAGACGCAGGCTACCGGCAGTATGAAATTTCCAACTGGGCGAAATCCGGTTTCCACTGCGAACACAATTTAACATACTGGCGCAATCAGCCATATTTGGGGATGGGACCCGGCGCGCACAGTTTTGAACCGCCATTTTCGTCATTCCGGAATTCGCCGCCCGGCAAATATCCGGAATCCAAAGGTGTGGATTCCCGCTTTCGCGGGAATGACATAACAAACTTACCACCTGCAACAGGGAAACGCTGGTGGAATGTGCGCAACGTGCCCCGGTATATCGATACTGTTTCGGTGCAGACAGCGCCACAGCCGCATCCCGCGCTCGCCGATTTTGAGACGATTGACCGCCGGTTGGAAATGGGCGAAACGATGATGCTCGGTTTGCGACTGACGGCGGACGGGGTATCGCGGGCAACATTCGCCGCGCGATTCGGTGTGTCGCCGGAAACGGTTTTCGGTGCGGAGGTAGAAAAATTAAAGGCGCTGGGTCTGCTGGAAACAGACTCGCAGCGCCTAAAATTGACTCCGGCGGCGCGGTTGCTGGGCAATCGTGTTTTCGCGGAGTTTCTGCCGGAGGGGGCATGACGGTTTGACGATAAAATCAGTAGGGGCGACTCGCGAGTCGCCCCTACATTAATTTCCATAGATTTTTATTTCGCACCAACGCTAATTGCCATCATACCGTTTCAGCGCCAGCACCACGTTTTGCCCGCCGAAACCGAAGGCGTTCACCAGCGCGACATTCGTTTGCTGCTGGCGGGCTTTGAGCGGCACATAATCCAAATCACATGCCGGGTCGGGGTCAGTGAGGTTGATGGTGGGCGGAAGGACGCCGTCGCGGAAGGAAAGCACTGCCGCCAGCGCGGAAATTGCGCCCGCCGCACCGAGCATATGCCCCACCATCGATTTGGTGGCAGGCACGGGAATTTTGTATGCCCGCTCGCCAAACACGACTTTGATAACTTTCGTTTCGGCGGCATCATTCAGCGATGTGCTGGTGCCATGGGCAAAAATCACATCCACATCTTCCGGCGATAGCCCGGCGCTTTTAATGGCACGCTTTGTGGCGCGGATTGCACCAATACCTTCGGGATGCGGGGCGGTGAAATGGTAGGCATCGCCGGTGAGACTGCCACCGAGCACTTCGGCGTAAATTTTGGCGTCGCGCGCTTTGGCATGCTCTTCCGTTTCCAGTAGCAGTACCACGCCACCTTCGCCGGGGACAAACCCGTCACGCCCACTATCGAAGGGACGGCTCGCGCCGGCGGGGTCATCATTGCGGATTGAAACGGCTTGCATGCGGGCAAAGGCGGCGGTAATCAGCGGCGAAATACCTGCTTCTGTGCCGCCCGCCAGCATCACATCTGCTTCGCCGCGTTGAAGCAGATGATACGCCTCGATGATGGCGTAATTGCCGCTGGCACACGCCAGTGTTGACGTGAGTACGGGTCCCGTCGCGCCGGTTTCAATTGAAACAAGACACGACGATGCATTTGCCATCACGCTGGGAACCAAAAACGGTCTCACAACGCGCGGACCTTTTTCGTGCAAATCCAATG
>CAYZQQ010000518.1:0-2381 GCA_964480075.1 uncultured Anaerolineaceae bacterium | reverse complement strand
AGCATGCCGGAAACAAACAGCGACACATAGGCGAAGAAACGGGCGTACCGCGGGTCGCCTTCCATATATTCAGTGGAATAAATAAAGATAAGCGATGATACAAGCGGCACCATAAAGAGCATCGCGGCAGTAAATCCATCAACCGCAAAGCCGAGATTGAGAACGGTGGTTCCGGTGGGCAGCCACGGTACCGGCAGCGACCAGCCTTCGACCTGCACGTGGTGTCCCCCCGCAAATGTGGCAAAGATGACCAGCCATGACACCACCGCGGATGCGCCAATGCCCGCAACTGCCAGTCCCGCGCTCAGTTTGTTGTTTTTGTTCGCCCACAGAATTATCAGCGCAAACGCCAGCAACGGAAAGGCCGGAATTAGGGGGGTGAGTGAGAATAATTGTTCCATAGAATTACCTCGTCCGTTCTTTAGAACTTCATTGAATCTAATTCTTCTACATCCACCGTCGCGCGGCGACGATAGGTGGCGATGATAATTGCCAGCGCCACGGCTGCTTCGGCGGCGGCAATAGCAATGACAAACACGGCAAAAACCTGTCCGCCTACCTGATTGGGGGTGATATAGCGATTGAACGCTACCAGGTTTACGTTGGAGGCGTTCAGCATCAATTCCAGCCCAATCAGCACGGCGACGGCATTTTTACGGGTGAGGGTGGTATATAACCCAATGACAAACAGCGCAGTGGCTACCGAAGTCCACCACGAAAGAGGTATGGCAGTCATTATTGTTTCCTCCCGGTATCGGTATGAATGTCGCGCGCTAAAAGAATCGCCCCAACCAGCGCCACCAGCAATAACACCGAAACAACTTCAAACGGAATAACATAACTTCCCATAAAGCTCAATCCCAGCAGAAGCAAGGTGTTACTGGTGGGAGCGACAGAGCTGACGGGCCAGTTAATTTGAAACAACACCGTTACCAGCGCAATAAACAGCAACGGCGCGACAATAGCCGCCAGCCATGTCTGGCGGTTGGTTTGAGGTTCGGTAGCGGTCATCATTCGCCGTGACAGCATAATGGCAAACAAGATAAGAATGGCGATAGCACCCACATAGACCGTCACTTGCACTGCCGCCAAAAACCCCGCGCCCAGCAGAACAAAATATCCTGCCATCCCACTGAGCGTTAAGCTTAAATATAGTGCGCTGTAATAGATGTTTGTGGTGGTCGCAATTCCTAAACCGCCACCCAGCACAATAATGGTAAAGATGAAAAAGAGAATTTGTTCAGCCATAAACGCCTACCTTCGTTGACTAATTTTCTATTGCGGCGATGGAACGCAACCCATTTTCTTGGCTGCGGCGGGCAAATGCGCGCACAACCCACGAAGCGATGAAAGCGATCAGCACACTGGCTAATAGCAGGGCGATGGTTTGCCCCATACCCCCGAAGCTTGCCAGCGGTCCGGCGGGGATGGATGCTGCCATACCGCTGGTTGCGGGTTGAAACAATTTTACGATGAAGGCGGTAGCCAGTAGATTCAATAGCGCGACGGGGGTCATAAATTTCCAGCCAAAATCAAGAAGTTGGTCAATGCGGAAGCGGGGAAGTGTGCCTCGGAACCACATCAGAATAAACACGAAAATTCCAACTTTAAACAGGAAATACACGTGCCCCAAAATAGCGCCCCAAACCGGTGATGCCGCGACGACTTGCGCCACCCACGGGCCATTCCACCCGCCCAAAAAGAGGGTGGCGCTCAACGCGGCAACTGCCAGGGCATGCACATATTCGGCAATCATAAACAGCCCAAATTTTAGCCCGGTATATTCTACATGGAACCCGGCAACAATTTCACTATCGGCTTCCAGCAGGTCAAACGGAGAGCGTCCCACTTCGGCGACACTGGAGAGAAAGAAAATTAAAAAGGTGATGGGCATAGCAATAATATACCATCCACCGTTTGCCCACGCTTGCTTTTCTATAATGGTGACGGTAGACATTGACCCGGCAACCACCGCGATGGTTATGAGTGAAATGACCATCGGTATTTCATACGATACCAGTTGTGATACCGCTCGAAACGCGCCCAGCAGCGCATATTTGTTGTTGCTGCTCCAGCCTGCCATTAAAATACCCAAAATGCCGAAGGAACCGACGGCAACGATATAAAAAATGCCGATATTCAAATCGGTGCCGATGATACCCGGCGCCACCGGAATGACGGCGTAAATCAAAATAGCGGCGATGGCAGCCAGCCCCGGTCCCAGATTAAACGGAATACGGTCGGCGCCGGTGGGGGTAATGTCTTCTTTGGTGAGCATTTTGATGGCATCTGCCATGGCTTGCATCACGCCGAATGGTCCCGCCCGGTTTGGTCCGATGCGGTCTTGAATGCGGGCGATGATTTTTCGCTCCAGCCAGGTC
>CAYZQQ010000517.1:0-2386 GCA_964480075.1 uncultured Anaerolineaceae bacterium | reverse complement strand
ATTTTGCGGGGCGAGATTCGGGGCGACCATATGCCACGTGAATGTGACCACGCCTCCGCTACTCGCATCGGTTTTCGGCGGAATCACCAGACTATGTGAGCCGCCGCTATCGCAAAAATCGAGTTTAATTGCCTGTACCGACGATGGGTCGGAGGCAGGGAAGGTGGTCGTCCAGTCGTTTACACAGCCGGCGGGGCCGCCGGGGACAATTTCGCTGCGGCAGGGGTTTTGCGATTGACTGTACGAAACGGTCAGCGGCACTCCGGACGGTGCGGTGACCGGCGCTTGCATATTCGGCCGCCATTGCGAGCCGCGATTCTCCCAGGTGGCAATCACGCCGGTATCGCCAATATAGGGTAAAATATCATACACCACAACATTGGTGGTAGACACGTTGCTGGTATTGGTGATGATCATCTGCCAATCCACATACCCGCCGGGCACCGTCCAGCCGAGTTTGTTCCAGCCGGGGTCTAATTCACCCCAAACGAATTTTTCGGAATTCATTGAAAGAAAAACACTGATATTCACCGGCTGAGGCGAGGTCTGACAACCGACATCGGTGGAACTGCCGTTCCCGTTCAAATCGAGGGTATCGGTATAAACTTGGTCGCCGGTGCAGAGTAACGGGTTCACGGTGGCGGTATTCCACATCATATACGCCCGATTATAGAGCGTGCCGGGCAGGGTTCCCTTTTTCACCCGCACGGTGAACTCCACTTCGGTGAACTGACCGGGCAATTGGTGGTACGGCGGACCCCATTCCCATTTGGCAAGCTGTTGCGTGCCACTCAGGGTGATGGTCGCCGTGGAAACCGTTGCGCCGTTTATCAGCGAATACCACGTGTCGGTGGTAACGGCAGGACGATAACCGCCGTTGGTGATGGTGTCGGCGACCACAATTTCCAGCCCTTCCGGCATCAGGTCTGCCAAAATAATGGGCGCTTCCACGAGATTGTGCGCCACGGTGTCATTTGAAGCGATGAGCGTCACCGTGAAAACCTCGCCGGGATTGAAGGGTCCGGCGGGCATAGATTTCGTCGGGCGGGGAATGGCGCGCTGGTCAATGATGGTGACGGTGGCGCAGCTCGTACCGGAAACAAATGTCGACGTGCCGCCACTGTCCCATGTTGCGCCATAATCGGCGCAGTTGGTCAGCGCCGTGCCCGCCGTGAGCGCGGGGTCGAGCGTGGCATCGAAGCCCGCCGCCCACGATGAACCATACGGCACATCGCCGATGTCCCAGCGCAACCCGGTGATGGAATCTCCTGCCACGCCCAAATCGGTGATGGTCACCGTGGTGGCAAGGGCATATGGATTACCGGAGAAAGCAACCCACGTGCCGCTGTTGTTTTGCTCATAAAATACATTCGCCCCGGCGGTCACATCAATGGACACAATGCTATGGCTCACCGGCACGGTATCGGTGATGATGACATTGGTGGCGGTGATGGTGCCGGTATTGTCGTATGAAAGGTCATATCGCACCGGACCACCGGCAAGTTCTTCCGTGCCCAACCCATCATAAGTGGATGGGGTGGTGGCGGTTTTGCTGAAACTGTCGGCGAAGTAGGGGTCTCTCAGTGTCAGATTATAGGGACCGGGAAGCGTCAACACCGCTTGCGGCGAACCGTCTTCCGGGGTGCCGGTGATGGTGACGGTATTGGTGATGGTCTCGCCCGCGACGGGGTCGTCAGCGTTGCCCAAAATGCCATCGCGCCCGGCGGCAGGGAATTGCACCACCAAATCAATATTGTAACACCCGCCGACATCAATCACGCTGGGCAGCGTGCCGATCGGCACGTATGTCCAATTGACCGTATGCGTGCCGGTAATATACGTTCCCACCGGATTGGAACTGACATAAACCGCTTTGGCGGGCAGCGGGTCGGACACTTCCGGGTTGAGCAATCGCACCCCGCCGATGTTGTCGGGGCTGCAAATTTGCAGTTGATACGTGGTATTGAAATCCGTACCGATGACGCCTGTACTCGCCGCGCCGGTGGCAACTTTGTTGGCGGTCATCTCGAACTGCCCCTGCGCGGTAGCGGTGGCATTGTTGCTCACCACTATCCCGCCGGTGGTGGAACTGGTGGCGAAATTGACCGCTTGCGTGCCGGGCAATGTCCCCGGTGGAAATTTCGCCTTCACTTCCAGCAAGCCGGTGGCGCCCGCGGGCAACGGGTTGACAAAATGGAAGACTACCGTATTGGAGACAACTGTCACCGACGTGACATGGCTTGGTGGCGACACCGTGGTAATGAATTGCAGGACGCTCGGCAGGGTGTCGGTGATGACCGCATCCACACAATTGGAAAGCGCACTGGCGCATCGATAATTAATGTGGAAGCTGAATTCTTGCCCGGAATCAACGTTCAACACGGTT
>CAYZQQ010000516.1:0-2391 GCA_964480075.1 uncultured Anaerolineaceae bacterium | reverse complement strand
GCGACTTTCAGTCGCAATCCAAGCTACCGGCTTTCAGCCGGTAGTAGTTGACTTTGTCAAATCCTTGACTGCGTAAGATGAGTTAGTTATTGTAGCAGCGTTGTTCTATCGATAAAAATTTATCCACAGGCACAACCGTCCGATGACGGGTACACTGTGGACAAATAGTTTTAACGATAAGATGGCGAAACGGATTATGCGATGCCCGACTGCTGTCGTCCCCGACGTGAGACTGCATCAACCAGCACGGCTATCAACAACACTAGTCCGGTGATAACAAATTTTACGCCGGCACTCAAGCCAAGTAATCCCATACCATTTTCGACACTGGCGATAACCAGTGCCCCCAGCACGGCGCTGGAAATTCGCCCCGAACCGCCGAACAGGCTTGTACCCCCGATAACCGCCGCTGCGATGGCGTTTAACAACAGATTGCCGCCCCCTGCCGCGGTATCAACCGAGCGCAGTCGTGATGCCAGAATAATGCCGCCCACCCCCGCCATAAAACTGGAAATCATAAACACCAGCACCCGGATACGTTCAACATTGATACCGGCTCGCCGGGCGGCTTCTTTGTTGCCGCCAACCGCATACACATATCGTCCAAAGCGGGTGCGATACGCCAGAAAACTAAATCCACCGAGCAATACCACCAGTAAAACGCCCACAAATGGCACACCCCGGTCTTGATTAGCCACAAACACGGCAATAGCGGTTAAAATTGCCAGTCCGCCAATTTGCATATATACCACCGGCATCGGTGTGCTGGATAACCCTCGTTGCCGGCGGGTACGCACTTGAAAAATCTGTAGTACTCCCAAACCGGCTACAAATATGAAGCCAAGTATCCAGCCCCAAATTTCGGGCAAAAAATAATTAGCAATGCCGATGACGACTTTATCTTGAACAATTACGGTGCCGCCGTTGCCAATTAAAATCAAGACAACCCCGTTCCAACCCATTAAACCGGCAAGCGTCACCACAAATGACGGCACTTGAAAACGGGTGATAATCAAACCATGCAAAATACCAATACCTGCGGCGGCGATCAGCGCCACCAAAATTGCCAAGTACCAGGGCCATCCGCCGGGTTCCCGGAGAAGCAGTGTCATCGCCACGGCGGCAACTGCGCTAACGTAACCTATGGACAAATCGATTTCACCCAACAGCAGTACAAATACCACGCCATACGCCATTGCGGTGATGCCCGCCATTTGCACCACCAAATTAACAAAGTTACGGGCGGTCAAGAAATTTTCGTTTTGCGTCTGAAAGATAATTACGATGACAATTAATCCAAAAATAATGGGGAGTGCTCCCAAATCTCCGGATTTGACGCGCTTCAGATAATCATGCAAATAGCCTTTGGTTGATGGCGTTCCGCTCACCAAAAAGGCGCTGTGCGTTTGTTCTTTGGTTTGGCTCATAGTTACATCCCCGGAACAGTTTCTAAGGTACCTGCTGTGATAGCATGTACAACTTCTTGCTGAGTAGTTTCGGTGGTAAGAAATTGACGGACCCGTTGCCCCAAGCGTAATACGGTAATTTTATCTGCCACTTCAAAAACATCATGAAGGTTATGCGAAATCAATACTACCGCCAGCCCTTTCTCTGCCAACCGCCGCACCAAATCAAGTACCTGACGGGTTTGGGCAACACCCAGCGCTGCCGTTGGTTCATCGAGAATGACAACTTTGGAATTCCACATGACGGCTTTTGCCACCGCGACCGCCTGCCGTTGACCGCCGGACAACCCGACAACCGCTTGTCTCACCGACCTCAATGTGGTGACCGATAATAAATCTAGGGTTTCGATACAGTCCAGTTCCATACTTTCTTCATTTAAACGAAACAGACTTTCGGTTGCTTCACGTCCCAAAAACATATTGGCAACCACATCGAGATTATCAGCCAGCGCTAAATCCTGATAAACAATTTCGATACCCAGTGCAGCACTATCACGGGGGCTATGAATGTGGACCAGTTTTCCATTAAAGTAAATTTCACCGTCGTCATACGGGTAAATTCCCGCGACACCTTTAATCAACGTTGATTTTCCCGCCCCATTGTCACCAACCAACGCCATCACTTCGCCGACCTGCACTTCAAAATCAACATTTTGTAATGCCTGCACTGCGCCAAAAGTTTTGGAAACGCCCCTTAATTCAAGTATCGGCCTTTCCGCCATAATCAACTCCTTTGTCGTTACGTATAAATTACAAAGCGTAAAGTGTGCAGACTGCGATGCGAAGCTATTGAACACACTTTACGCTTTGCAAGAATACCGTTTTTTTAATATTACACCAGATTTATCAGATTTGCAATACTTCCTATTTCGGGCAGTATTGCGCGAAATCACCGACGCAGATTTCTTCCCAGGTACGGAACCCA
>CAYZQQ010000515.1:0-2393 GCA_964480075.1 uncultured Anaerolineaceae bacterium | reverse complement strand
AGACGCACGCCGGGGGGTTCGTTCATCTGCCCGAAAACCATAATGGTTTTGTCCATGACGCCGCTTTCAATCATTTCCTGACGCAATGCGGTTCCTTCACGGGTGCGTTCGCCAACACCGGCAAATACGGAATATCCGCCGTGCTCTGCCGCGATGGAACGAATGAGTTCCATAATGATGACGGTCTTTCCCACCCCGGCGCCCCCAAAAATACCGGTTTTACCGCCTTTGGTGAAGGGGGCAATGAGGTCAATCACTTTGACGCCGGTTTCAAAGATTTCGGCTTTGGTAACCTGTTCTTCAAATGATGGCGCCGGACGGTGAATAGAATAGTATAGGTCAGCATCCACGTCGCCTTCGTTATCAATCGGACGTCCCAACACATTAAAAATCCGTCCCAATGCCGATTGTCCGACCGGCACAGAAATGGAAGCGCCGGTGTTGGTTACTTCCAGCCCGCGGCGAAGCCCATCGGTAGAGTCCATTGCTACGGCGCGAACAACATGATCACCGAGGTGCTGCTGGACTTCCATTACTAAGGGGAGATCATCGCCTTCGCGGGGAATCTCCAGTGCGAAATAGATTTCTGGCAAATGTTCAGCCGGAAATTCCACGTCAACGACGGGACCGGCGACACGAACAATTCGTCCAACAGATGTTTCTGCCATTCTTTACCTCCAAAATCGGAGAGCAACCATGGGGCGGAACACCGCTCCAACCCTGCTCTTATTTTAATGCTTCCACGCCGCCAACAATATCCAACATTTCTTTGGTAATGGATTCCTGACGAGCGCGGTTATAAGTTAATGTTAGGTTAGCCACCAATTCATTGGCGTTATCGGTGGCGCTGCGCATGGCGACCATTCGCGCGGAGTGTTCGCTCGCCAGCGATTCCAGTACGGCTTGGTATACCTGCATTTCTGTAAAACGCGGCAAAATGGTATCAAGTAATTCTACCGGACCGGGTTCGTAAATATATGGATTTCGTGATGTTTTTGCTTGCCCCACGTGTTCGACCACCGCCTGTTCATCCATTTTTTCGGGCAGTAACGGAAGCAATCGTTTCACCACCGGTTTTTGCACTACCGTGTTGATGAAGTCCGTGTACGCCAAAAAGACCTCATCATATTCCTCGCTCAAATAATCGTTGATGACGATGCGGGCGATGGGTAAAACATCCAACAGTGTAGGACGGTCCGGAATGCCGGTAAACTCGGCGACGATGGTATGAGACGACCGCGCAAAAGAAGAACGCCCTTTGCGCCCAACCGTTATCAGCGAAACAGGTTTACCATAATCGTTGATAAATCTCGCTGTGGCGCGAATAATATTGCCATTATAACCGCCCGCCAACCCACGATCGCCGGTGATAAGAATGACACACGCCTTTTTCACGGGTCGCTGAGACAAAAGCGGGTGCAGTTGCCCTTTGGCGTCCGGTTGATGAGATAAATGCACCAGCACTTCCCACGCTTTTTCGGCGTATGTGCGGCTGGCGCGCACTTGTTCCTGCGCCCGGCGCATTTTTGCCGCGGCAATCATCTGCATTGCCCGCGTCACCTGCGATATATTTTTTACACCGCCGATTCTTCGTTTAATATCTCTTAAAGAAGCCACCGATTACCTCGCGGTCAAATTATTTTTGCACAAATTTTGCGCCAGCCGTCGCATTAAAGCCTTCAATTGCGCCTTTCATAGCGGCTTCAATTTCAGCGGTGAGCGCCAACTCGGTGAGAATGGATTGCACCAAATCGGGATGGGAATTATGAACGTGCGCGCGCAATTCCTGAATATAGGCTGCCATATCATGCACGCCGACTTCATCCGCCAACCCGTTTGTGACGGCAAAGATGCTCACCACTTGGTCAACCAGGGGGATCGGCGCATATTGCGGCTGTTTGAGTGTTTCCATTAACCGTTGCCCACGGTCCAATTGTCGTTTGGTCGTGGCATCCAGGTCAGAAGAGAAGAGGGCAAACGCCGCCAATTCGCGGTACGAAGCCAATTCGAGGCGCAATGGCCCGGCAATTTTCTTCATAATTTTGGTTTGAGCATCGCCACCCACCCGAGACACCGATAAACCGGCGTTCACAGCGGGACGCTGTCCGGAAAAGAATAAGTCGCTTTCCAGATAAATTTGACCATCGGTGATGGAAATGACGTTGGTGGGGACGTATGCGCTCACATCGCCCGCCAGTGTTTCGATGATGGGCAACGCCGTCAGCGACCCACCGCCATTTTCGTCTGATAATCTCGCGGCGCGTTCCAGCAATCGAGAGTGAAGGTAGAAAAGGTCGCCGGGATATGCTTCGCGTCCGGGGGGACGGCGGAGCAACAGCGTCGTTTCAATATTATGCTGCTGCCAGAATCTGGCGGCTGCATGAGCCTGTTTG
>CAYZQQ010000514.1:0-2404 GCA_964480075.1 uncultured Anaerolineaceae bacterium | reverse complement strand
CAGCATTTTTTCCAGATAGACCCGGTCATCGCTGAATGCGGCTTTGGCTTCGCTGCGGGCGGTGCGCAGCGCGGCAGTCATTTCGTCGGGCGATTGCACGGCGCGCATGCCTTTGCCGCCGCCGCCCGCCGCCGCTTTTACCAATAGCGGAAAACCAATTTTGGGCGCGCTGGCGATGAGTTCGTCGTCCGTTAAGCCTTTGGGACTGCCGGGGACGAGTGGCACACCTGCCGCCGCTACAGTTTCGCGGGCGATAGTTTTGTCGCCCATGCTGCGAATAGCGCTGGGGGGGGGACCAATCCATATCAACCCCGCGTCAATCACGGCTTGGGCAAATTTGGCGTTCTCTGCCAGAAAACCATAACCGGGATGAATGCCGTCTGCATTGCATGCCAGCGCGATGTCAATAATTTTGTCGCCGCGCAGATAGCTTTCACCGACGGGGGAAGGACCGATGTGATATGCTTCGGTGGCACGGCGAACATGCGGCTGCAGGCGGTCGGCATCGGAATAAAGCGCGACGCTTTCCAGTCCCAAATCGGAGCAGGCTCGTTGAATGCGCATAGCGATTTCGCCGCGATTGGCAATCAAAACTTTTTTCAGCATAAGTTAGTCCTCAAAAGGTTACAAGTTCAAAGTTTTCGCCTTGAACTGAAGTTCAGGCTTAAAACTCAAGCCGACTGGAAGTCGGCTTCTGTTATCAGCCCTGAAATTTATTTCGGGGCTGATATTAACGAGCGAATCTGCGAATGGACAAATCTATAATCTCCAATCACCGATTCTTGCTCACAACGGAATATTCCCGTGCTTTTTGGGCGGGTTTTCGTCACGTTTGTTTTGCAACATTTCCAGCGCGTTGATGAGGCGCGGACGCGTTTGGCTCGGTTCAATCACATCGTCCAGATACCCCCGCGATGCCGCCACATACGGATTGGCGAACGTTTCGCGATATTCTTCCACCAATTCCGCCCGCAGAGCTTCCGGGTCTTCTGCTTCTGCCAACTCGCGCCGGTAAAGAATATTGATAGCGCCTTCGGGTCCCATAACCGCGATTTCTGCGGTGGGCCACGCCAGATTGATGTCGCCGCGAATGTGTTTGCTGCTCATCACATCGTATGCGCCGCCATAGGCTTTTCGGGTAATAACGGTGATTTTTGGGACAGTTGATTCGCTGTAGGCATACAGTAATTTTGCCCCGTGCCGAATGATGCCGCCGTGCTCCTGTGCGGTGCCGGGCAAAAAGCCGGGGACGTCTTCAAAAGTGATGATGGGAATATTAAACGCATCGCAGAACCGGATGAACCGCGCGGCTTTGACGGAGGCATTAATATCGAGCACGCCTGCCAGCACGTTGGGTTGATTTGCCACAATACCCGCACTGCGACCGTTCAGTCGGGCGAAGCCCACCACGATATTTTGCGCGAAATATTCGTGAACTTCCAAAAATTCGCCGTCGTCCACCACTGAGCTGATGACAGCGTGAATATCGTAGGGTTTGTTGGGATTTTTGGGCACAATCGAATCCAGCGCGTCATCAGTGCGCAGTGGGTCGTCGGTGCATTGTATGCGGGGCGGGTCTTCCATATTGTTGGCAGGCAGATAACTGAGCAGCTGCCCCAGTAGATAAAGGGCGTGCTCCTCATTTTCGGCGGCAAAATGCGCCACCCCGCTGATGCTATTGTGGGTTTCTGCCCCGCCAAGTTCCTCGAATGTTACTTCTTCGTGTGTCACCGATTTTACCACATCAGGACCGGTGACAAACATATAGCTGGTATTTTTTACCATGATGATGAAATCGGTGAGCGCGGGTGAATAAACGGCACCCCCCGCTGACGGTCCCATAATGATAGAAATTTGGGGGATGACGCCGGATGCGAGCGTGTTCAACAAAAAAATATCGGCATACCCGCCCAAACTGATAACGCCTTCTTGAATGCGTGCCCCACCGGAGTCATTCAATCCAATGAGTGGGGTACCGTTTTTCATTGCCATATGCATTATTTTAGTGATTTTTGCGGCATGCACTTCACCCAAACTGCCGCCGAACACGGTAAAATCCTGGGCGAAAACATACACCAATTGATCGTTGATGGTGCCATAGCCCGTTACCACGCCATCGCCGAGCGGGCGATTCTTATCCATGCCAAAACGACGGGTGCGATGGGTGACAAAAATATCCAGTTCACGAAATGAGCCTTCATCCAACAATAAATGCAGACGTTCGCGCGCCGTGAGTTTTCCCTTTTTGTGTTGAGCATCAATGCGTTTTTGCCCGCCGCCAAGCCGGGCTTCTGCTTTTAATGCTCTCAATTTTTCAATCTTGGGGTCAAGGGTCATAAATCCTCCAATGCAGAGTGACGAAGTGTACCACACGGTACAAAACACAGGGCGATGGCAATGGTTA
>CAYZQQ010000513.1:0-2409 GCA_964480075.1 uncultured Anaerolineaceae bacterium | reverse complement strand
AAAATTTTCCGTTTCTCTGTGCCTCTGTGGTGAAATTCATCCGTGGAAATCAGTGTCATCCGTATAATCTGCGTTCTATCCTTTCCCGATATTTGATTTTACAGAAAGTTGGGTTAAACTCCAAATGTCTATTTTTACACAGTAAATTCAGGAGAGAAAAATGACACATACACCACAGGTATTAGTTTCAGTTTCCAACAAATCCGGGTTGACCGAATTGGCGCAGGCATTGCACGCGCTGGGGTTTCGATTGGTTGCCAGCGGCGGCACAGCGAAAGCCATCCGCGCCGCCGATATTCCCGTTACTGAGGTGGCAGACCTGACCGGCGCGCCGGAAATGCTCGGCGGGCGAGTGAAAACGCTCCATCCGGCAGTACACGGCGGTATTTTGGCGCGTGATATTCCTGCCGACCGCGCTGACCTTGACTCGCGGGGATACGATTTTATCGATCTGGTGGTGTGCAATCTGTACCCGTTTGAACAGACCATCGCCCGCGACAATGTGACCCCGGCGCAGGCGGTGGAGCAGATTGACATCGGCGGGGTGACGCTCCTCCGCGCGGCGGCGAAAAATTATGCGCGAGTAACAGCCGTGTGCGACCCCGCCGATTATGCCGCTGTGCTGGATGAGCTCCGCGCGCACGGCGAAACAACTGCCGTCACCCGCGAGCGGCTGGCGCTTAAAGCATTTCAGCACACAGCGACGTATGATGCAGCAATTTCCGGTTATCTGCGCCAGCAATTGCCGCACACCAAAAGCCAGTTGCCATTGCGCTACGGGGCAAATCCGCACCAAAAACCGGCGCTGGTATTTTCCGCGCGGGGCGCACTGCCCATCACTGTGCTGAACGGCGCGCCGGGGTACATTAACCTGCTTGATGCGTTGAACGGCTGGCAGTTGGTGCGCGAACTGAAAGCCGCGCTCGGTGCGCCTGCCGCCGCGTCTTTCAAGCATGTCAGTCCGGCGGGGGCAGCCATCGCCGCGCCCCTTTCGGCGGAATTGGCGCAGGCGTATTTTGTGGATGATATGGGCGACCTCAGCCCGCTGGCGACGGCGTATGCCCGCGCGCGTGGCGCAGACCGCATGTCATCTTTTGGTGATTGGATTTCGCTCAGCGATACGGTGGATGTGTCCACCGCGCGCATCATCAGCCGTGAAGTTTCGGACGGGGTGATTGCCCCCGCTTTTGAGCCGGAAGCGCTGGAAATTCTGCGGAGAAAGAAAGGCGGGCGATACACCATCCTGCAAATTGACCCCGATTTTGAGCCGGACACGATGGAATATCGCACCGTGTTCGGGCTGATGCTGGCGCAGCGACGCAATGATGCGCAGATTGACCGCAATTTGCTGACCAATATCGTGTCGAACCAAAAATCGCTGCCGGAAACCGCCATCCGCGATTTGCTGGTGGCGACCATCGCCCTGAAATACACCCAATCCAACTCGGTTTGTTTTGCGCTGGACGGGCAGGTCATCGGGCTGGGGGCGGGACAGCAATCGCGCATTCACTGCACCCGGTTGGCGGGCGACAAAGCCGACAATTGGTGGCTGCGCCGGCATCCGGCGGCGCTGAGCTTGCAATTCAAACCGAATACCCCGCGCGCCGTCAAAAGCAACGCGGTGGATTTGTATCTTTCCGGGCAGATGGGAGAAAAAGAGCGCGCTGCATGGCGGGGAAATTTCGCGGTTGCACCGCCGTCACTTTCCGCCGAAATGAAAGCCGAATGGCTGGCGAAATTGCGCGGGGTGTCGCTCAGTTCCGATGCGTTTTTCCCGTTTCGGGATAACATTGACCGCGCCGCGCGCAGTGGGGCGCAATTTGTGGCGGAGCCGGGCGGCTCCGTGCGGGATGAAGATGTCATTCGCGCCGCCGATGAATACGGTATGACCCTCATCTTCAGCGGCGTGCGGCTGTTTCATCATTGAACCGCCGCCAGCATTTCGCGGGCAGATTGGCGGGTGGTATCCGATAGCGTGCCGAGCATTTGCGCCAGTTCTTCCACCCGCGCATCGCCCGTTAGCGGGGTAGCGGTGGTGACGGTGCGCTCGCCGACCAGTTTGCGAACGTGAAAATGGGTATCGCCAAAGGCGGCAATTTGCGGCAGGTGGGTGATGCACAACACCTGATGGTCGGCGCTGTGCGCCAGTCCCGCCAGTTTTTTGCCGACTACCCCGCCGATGCGTCCGCCGATGCCTTGGTCAATTTCATCGAAAATTAGCGTCGGGGTGTCATCTGCGCGGGCGAGTACGGTTTTCAACGCCAGCATCAACCGGCTGGTTTCGCCGCCGGACGCGATTTTCACCATCGGTTTGAGCGGTTCGCCGGGGTTGGGGGCAATCAAAAATTCCACGCGGTCAATCCCCGTTTCATCGCAGGCAAAAGTTTCTTCGCCGACAAAAACGCCATC
>CAYZQQ010000512.1:0-2415 GCA_964480075.1 uncultured Anaerolineaceae bacterium | reverse complement strand
CATAGAGGCGCGTAAACTACCTTCAAACAAATCCGCAATTCTGGAAGCGTTTAATTCTATCTGACCCTCAAACAAACTCAATTCCCGGTAGTAATGCATACCGCCGTTGATACCATCACCACCAAAACAGGCACGACTACGCCAAGGGTGAAACGAAACATAAGATTCTTGCACAATATTAATATCAAGGCTCTGATTCGCGGTGACACGCCAGTGCGTCTCCTATGTTCAAATAATTTTTGCGGGTAATTTTGGTAGGCGCGCAAATGATATTACTTGCATTATATGGATATTGCGGGGACTGTCAATCCTTGTGAAATTTCCGTCAATAAATATGCCATAAAAAAAACCCTCCGTCGTGGGAGGGGTTTGGTGAACTATGCTATTTTTGATGACATACCTGACATACACCGCTGTTATCCAGCCGGATGAGCTTGCTGCCGCGCCCATCGCTCATCGTGGCAGATGTTCCGTGCGGTAGGTGGCAGGTCATACAGGCGACCACATCGCCGCCGCCGCTATCAGCCAACGGAAGCGTATATCCCTGATAGCCAATCGTCTCCGGGTTCACATTGTTCCCCACGCTGAAATTCATGCCGACCCGGTGCGTATACCCGCCAGAGGTTATCATTGCCGCATCGCTACCCGAACCGGCACTGGTAATATCGTAACTGCTGTGGCATGCCACACACAAACTATCCACATCTGCACCCCAATGTTCAGTGGCGTAGTCTTTTGCCGCACCTTCATCCACCTGCGCCACCGACACTGTATGCCCGTTGATGTTCTCCCGCAACATCCGGTAATTCACTGAACCGTGTGGGTCATGACAACTCACGCAGTCCATCGTGCGCGAAATGGACGCCGTTTCGCCGCGCAACACGCCATTTCCCCACACCAGCAAACCGCCATCTACCACGCCGTGAGCCGAAGACACCGGCTTGCCTTCATAGCTCACAAATCCACCAGCCAGTAACAGTGCACCGTCTGCCGTATTTGCCAACCCTTCATTGTATCGATAGTCATCCCCTCCGGCTATGTAAATGCCATCAGCCACATTGGTATTCGCGCCCAACCCTGTGCTATGGCAGGCAAGGCAAAGTGTGGTGGTATCCTGCATCAGTAACGCGCGCGACCCCATCACGGAATTAATGCGATGGCAGGAGGCACAATCCGGGGTTTCCGCACCGATTTCATTGTGCGGACCACCGTTTGCCGAAACCCGTGTGACCGTCGTAAACACCAAAATCAGGGCAATCGTCAGGGCAATGAGAAGTTTCGGGATTTGTTTTTCGGTTGTCACGGGTTACTCCAGTTTACTCAATGCTGATGACCACCTTTATTTCCACGTACAGTGTATCATCCAACCACCATTAATTGGGCAAACCGTTCGCTAAATCATCGCAAATCTACCGTAGGCACTGCGCAAAGGCAACGTAAAAATCACCGCAGGGAGTATCTTCTCAAAATGTAGGGGCACTGCAGCATGCTCCTACAACACCATACCTCAATTTATTGACTGATGTTATGCAGGGGAAGCTGACGAACGACCCCAACCGCGCCACCGTCAGATAATTTACCATTCCTTTACGGGGCGTTCACGCCAAATTTACTGAATTTGCCGGCGAGTTATGATAATCTATAGACAGGATGGGCGATAGTATGGTTACATTCAATGCCCACATACTTTTATGGACATACCAACCGCATTCAAAGCGTATGAAAACGCCATAGCCGATGTACCGCCGTTCATTCGCAGTGGTCGCGTAACACAGGTAATCGGGCTGACGATTGAAGCACGGGGATTGCATGCGCAAATCGGACAGTTATGTTACATCGTTTCTGATGATGGCAAAACCGAAACGCCCGCCGAAGTGATGGGCTTCCGCGATAATCGCACCCTGTTGATGCCGTTGGGCGAAATGCAGGGTATTGGTCCCGGAAACACTATCCGCGACAGCGGGTCGTTGTTCACCGTCCCGGTCGGTGAAGCATTGCTGGGACGGGTGTTGAACGGTTTGGGGCAACCCATTGACGGGAAAGGTCCCATTCACGCGTCGTCGGCATATCCGGCCGCCGGTTCCGCCCCCCCGGCACTGGGGCGAATGCCCATCGCCTATCCATTGCAAACAGGAGTGCGCGCCATTGACGGGTTTCTGACGGTGGGTAAAGGTCAGCGCATCGGAATTTTTGCGGGTAGCGGCGTGGGCAAAAGCACGCTGATGGGGATGATTGCCCGTCAAGCCAAAGCCGATATCAGCGTGATTGCACTCATCGGCGAACGCGGACGAGAAGTGCAAGAGTTTATCGAACGCGATTTGACGGTTGCCGGATTGGAGCGGTCGGTGGTCATTGTCTCTACCAGCGACCAGCCGGCACTGGTGCGACTCAAAGGGGCGTGGGTGGCTACTGCCA
>CAYZQQ010000511.1:0-2427 GCA_964480075.1 uncultured Anaerolineaceae bacterium | reverse complement strand
TAACTGGAAACCGCCATAAAATCAATTTCGTGCGGGATGGACACGTGACGCATTAAATCGGTTAAAAAGAGTACTCCCCCCTTCAACACGCACAATAGCAACAGATTTTTCCCCGCATAATCACGAGAAATCGTTTCGCCCAGCTCAGCGATGCGGGTGTGCAATTCTTCTTCCGTCAGCAATACCCGTTCAAGGTATTTCTCTTCACCCAGAACCATCTCACTTCTCCTCCGATTGGCATTCGTTAAAAAAAAGGAGGCAGAAATTCTGCCCCCCCTATTTTACAATGAAGTTGTTAACTGGCAAGAAAATCATCTATCACTTTTTTGCTGATACGATATTGCGACCCGATTTTTTTCGCCTTTAAATCACCCGCTTGAATCATGGTGATGATATTTTCTACCGCCACCTTTAAATATGCTGCCGCTTCAGTAGTGGTCATCACTTCCGGCACGGCTTTGGGCGCATTCTGCGGTGTCGATTGCGATTGCTGCTGTCCGGGTTGCCCCATAATCCCCGACATCATCTGCGCCATACCCGCGCCCATGCCCATACCGGCGCCCAGCCCGACGCCGGCGCCGGTCATGCTTCCGCCGGCGCCGCCCCCGCCCTGCGATGATTTTTCGATAGTTTCCAGCGCTTTGAGCTGCATATAGGTTTGCGTGTCGAGCAAGCCCATTGTTTTGAGCTTGTCCGCAGAGGTTTCCAACGGGCTCAATCCGCCGATGGTAATATTTTTCAGTGTCAACCCCAGCGCGCCAAATTGGTCTTGCGCCTTTACTTCAATTGCCGCCGCCATTTCATCCAACAAACTCTGTGCTTTCATCAGCGAGCCGGGATTCACTTCGGCGAACCAGTCGGTGGCGGCTTGCACAATTGAATTCACCAGCCGCTCTTTGAAGTTCCGCATATCAAACGACCCCTGCGCGCCGACAAATCGACCCACAAACGTTTGCGGGTCGGATATCTGCACGCCAAATGTGCCGTGCCCTCCCAGCAACAGCCACCCCAAACCCTGACCGGGTGTTTGCATGGCAATCGGTTGGCGCGTACCCCACCCCTGCGATGTCAATTCTCGGGTGCTGACAAAATAGACTTCAGCGGTAAACGGGTTGTTGCCGCCAAACACCGCCCTGCCCAGTAAATTGGTCAACAGTGGAATATTGGCGGTGCTGATGGTGTGCCGTCCCGGACCAAAGGTATCCAGCGCTTTGCCATCGCGAAAGAAAACCACGGCTTGCCCGGTGCGGACAATTACTTGCGAGCCAAGTTTAAAATGCCCCGCGCCGGATTCAGGAAATCGCTGTACCAGCCGGTCACGCATTTCGTTGGGATATTCAACTACATCAAATACTCTCGGCATTATTTTTCTCCCCTTTCCTAAATTATAGTGTCATCGTTTGCAATGCCGGCTACCGCCAACATAGCATCTGTCCGCGACGCGAATGTTTGCAGCAGGTCGCCGATGGTGGAATCCAGCGTGCGCACCCCCGCCGCGATATTACCGTCTTCATCTAATGCCGATTGCACGGCGGCAGTCGCCCCCGCCAACTTTTCGACTTCTGTCAGTAATTTCGAATCAAAGTCATATAGCGCGTCCAGCTCCTTCTCTTTCACTTTCACGGCATCAAAAAAGCCCGAATAGCCCTGCGCTGCTGCTTTAATTTTGTCGATGAGCGTCTGTAATCGGCGGCTGGCGCGTCCCATATCATCCAGTTGACTAATAGCGGAACCGGTGAGCATTTGCCGTTTTAGCTCGTTCATTTGTGCCCAGTGGTTTTCCAACTTTCGCGCTACCTGTTCGCGCAAAATTGTATCCGCTTCACGGCGCTGCTCTTTTTCTTTGTAGCCTTTGTAGCCGGGTATCTTTTTTACCAGTTGTTCAAACCCGCCCATTGAGTTTTCTACGGTTTTCCGAAAATCCATACGTATCTCCTCTCTTGGATTTTACAAAAATATCTGTGCGCCACAATGGCGACATTGCACAATTCCTTTGCCGACAAATTCCTGTTCGCCACCGCAGTTGGGGCATGTGGTCATCCCTTGCAATGCCGAAGCTTGTTTGGAATACAGAATACCATCATCCCAGTTAATATAGCCGTGAAACAGTCCCTTGCCCACCAAATCGTAAATTAGCCGTTTTACCGTGTCGGTATCGCTTTTCAATTCCAACACAGCTGCTTGAATGTCTACCTGACCCTGCGTTTTTACCATATTCAAAATGAGTTTTTGCTGTTTTATCTGCGCCAATTCTGCCAATTCCTTTCGTCCGCGCCAAAATAAAAACCCGCCAATGCCGATAACCGGTACGGCTACCAGCAACGAAAGCGCAATGCCCAACACCATTCCGCCGGAGCTTCCCGCGGTACCCAGCGACGAGGCAACAGTTACGCTCGAACCGGCGCACGCTAAAAAGATGCCACCAAT
>CAYZQQ010000510.1:0-2436 GCA_964480075.1 uncultured Anaerolineaceae bacterium | reverse complement strand
CATTAAAACCCAAGCAAATCCCATCGATTTAAATACTGTTTTCCAATATCACGAAATTTCCTTACCGGGTTATCTTTGTGGGCTTGCCCATTCTTTCCTGGCGTCTCTAGCCATTGCCGATGGTCTCTTCTAACATAATCCGCAACAACCTTACTGGGAACAACATAGAAATCAGGTCGTTCTTTCGTGTTTTTTAAAGTTACAAATACATAATAAAGGTTGTCGGAGTAGAAATCCTCAGCCTTTTTATTTAACACCCATTCAGGTTTAGTTCCTTGATTTGTTTTTACTTGGATCGCGACTTGCCGTGTAGCATTGGAGTTTGAAACAAGAATATCAATCCCCTTAGTGTTCCGCAATGTGATGGATGCGATGTAACCAAGATGCGACAGTTCACCTGCTACAAAATATTCACCTGCTACTCCGCTTAATCCCGCTGAAATTTTACTGGATGACATAGAATCCGACCCCTCCATTAAGAAAGACTATTTCAAAATCTTGATAATCGTGTCGGTGATGTCTGAATATAACATTTTCTTTCCTGAAAAATCTGTATCAATCCGTTTAATCCGTACAATCCGTGTGCTATTTTATTGCATTGGTCAGCGCGCCCCATTCTGCCAGCGAGAGGGTTTCCGCGCGGCGGCGGGGGTCAATGCCTGCCGCTTTCAGCAGGGGGACAATTTCTGCCTGCGGGCGGTGCAACCCCGCCGAGAGTGCGTTTTTCAGTTGTTTCCGTTTTTGGCTGAACCCCGCTTTCACCACCCGAAAGAACGCGCGCGGATCGTCCACGGGCACGGGCGGCGCGGAATGGCGGTCAATGCGCAGTACCGCCGAATCGACTTTTGGCGGAGGGGTGAAAGCGTTGGCGGGGATGGTGTGGCACAGCGTCGGCGTACCGTAAAATTGCACGCTCACCGCCAACACGCTCATTTTGCCCGGCCGGGCGGTGATGCGCTGCGCCACTTCTTTTTGGATGGTCAGCACGGTGCGGCGCGGCGGGTGTTCGCTTTCCAGCAAGTGGCGGATGATGCCCGACGTAATGTAATACGGCACATTCGCCACCACCACATACTCATCCCCCACCGAAAAATCGGGCAACTGTTCCGCCAGCACGGCGGCGGGCTGCACGGAAAGAATATCCGCCTGCACCAGCCGGAAATTCGGCGCGGAAATTTCCGCGTTCAGCACGCGCACCATGTCTGCGTCCACCTCCACCGACACCACCGCGCGGGCGGCTTCGGTGAGCGGCACGGTCAGCGCGCCCAGCCCGGGCCCGATTTCCAGCACGGTATCGGCGGGAGTCAGTTCGGCGGCGGCAACGATTTTCCGCAGATGGTTGGGGTCGGTCAGAAAATTCTGTCCCAACCCTTTTTTGGGGCGCAAATTGTATTTTTGCAGTAGATTTGTCATTTGTCACTGGTCATTCGTCATTCGTTGTTCGCTGTGTTGATAATTTGGAACGCAGATGATACAGATTTCACTGATTTTCACAGAATTATCTTCAAAAAATCCGCAAAAATCCGTTTCATCCGTTCAATCCGTGTGCTATTCGAAAATTCGCTATTCGTCTCAGCGCTCCTGCGGGAACTGCGGCAGTACATACCGAATTTTGTCCCAGCGGGGAATGGGCGTTTCCACATACACATCCACCCACGTGTACCATAGCGGGGGATTATCTTCATCAAAACCCAAATCGATATGCTTGCCGATGATAGCGCCACCGGTATCCCCGGCGACAGCTTCGCCGTAACCGGGCACATACACCTTCGACCACAGTGACACGACGCCGGGGTCTACCGCCACCACCCCGTACCCCGCCTGCAATCCGGTGCGGGTGATGCCATACGCGGGATGGTCTTTACTTTTGCCCGATGTCGCTGCCGAATATGAGGTTGCCAGCATCCGAATTTTGCGCCAGTATTCAACGTTGCCGTCGGGTGTTTCCAGCGTGCGCACAATGATGTTTGTACCGTAAGCGATGATTTTATCGGCGGGTTCCTGCGCCAGCCACGTTTCCTCTTCCTGCCGAAACACTTCTTTCCCGTTTTCATACCGCATCCGGGTGCGTGTTTTGGTTACACCCTGCTGTCCCGGTTGCTGCACTTCCTGCCGGTCAATTTCCAAATTGGGGTCAGGTTTGTAAATCGTCTCAAAATCGGTGGTTTCTTTTTGGATTTCCAGCGCTTCCGTTACCCGTACAATTTCGATGGGTACTCCCGATTTCACGGCGTCAGTTTCAGCGGGGCGGGTATAATCCTGCCCCACCAGCATAATCCCTTCCTGCGCCAGCACGCCGCCGACTGTTTTGCTGCGGGTTCGGGTTTTAACGCGCTGTCCATCCACCGAAATTTCCACCGGCACCGACCGCTCTATGGTGATGGTGGTATCGGGGGCAAGCGGTGCGCTCAAAGCCGGGGTGATAGCGTCACCCTC
>CAYZQQ010000509.1:0-2447 GCA_964480075.1 uncultured Anaerolineaceae bacterium | reverse complement strand
GGGCGATGGTGGCGGGTCCAATATCCAAAATCATCCAACCGTCGGGCACTTCATCCACCGGAACGACTCGGGCTTCGGCGTTGGCATCAAATTTATCGGCGATGACCGCATCGACCGGTAGAAAAAGTTTTTCGCCGGCGGTATCCAGCAGCGATTTCGCGGTATCGATGGCATTTTTTTCCACCAGCGATTCGCCCGTGGGCAACCCCTGCGCGGCGAAAAATGTGTTCGCCATACCGCCGCCGATGAGCAGCGCATCCACTTTGGGGAGCAAGTTCTCAATCACACCGATTTTGTCGGAAACTTTTGCCCCGCCCAAAATTGCCAAAAAGGGCGTTTGTGGGTTCGATAGAGCTTTGCCCAGATAATCCAGCTCTTTTGCCAGCAAAAATCCGGCGACGGCGGGACGGAGGGTATCGGTGACACCGGCGGTGCTGGCGTGCGCCCGGTGCGCGCTGCCAAAAGCATCGTTGACATATATTTCGCCCAGTTTTGCCAGTTGGGCGGCAAATTGCGAGTCATTTTTCTTTTCTTCGGGGTGGAAACGGGTGTTTTCCAGCAAGATGACATCACCGAGTCGCATAGCGTTTACGGCGGCTTCCACCGCTTCGCCGATGCAGTCATCCAGTTTTTTCACCGGACGCCCGAGCAATTCGGATAGCCGTGCCGCCACCGGGTCCATTTTCAAACTATCCACCACCTGCCCTTTGGGACGCCCCAAATGCGACATCAATATCACTGCCGCATTGTGTTTCAGCAAGGTTTCAATAGTGGGCAGGGCGGCGCGAATGCGGCGATCATCAGTGACGGCGCCATCTTGCAGGGGAACGTTAAAATCAACCCGCACCAATACACGTTTGCCGGACACATCAATATCGGTGATTGTTTTTTTATTCATCATACGCCTCTTGACAATTGTAGGGACAGAGCAGTGCTCTGTCCCTACCTATTCAGTAAACGGTCTATAATTTTGACGCAACCATGTCAACCAAATCGGCGGCGCGGTTGGAATAACCCCATTCGTTATCGTACCATGTGACCACTTTAACCAGATTCCCACCGAGCGCTTGACAGAATTGGGCGTCAATGGTGCTGGAAGCCGGATTGCCTTTGTAATCCATCGAAACCAATTGCTCTTCGCTGTAATCCATCACGTCTTTCATCGGTCCGTTTTCCGCCGAATCTTTCAACGCGGCACGGAGTTCTTCGGTGGTAACATTTTTTCCCACTTCTGCCACAAAGTCCACCACAGATACGGTGGGGGTGGGCACGCGCAGCGCGAAACCATCAAATTTCCCTTTCAGTTCCGGGATGACGAGCGCCACGGCTTTGGCGGCGCCGGTGGTGGTGGGGATGATGTTCATCGCGGCAGCGCGGGCACGACGCAAGTCTTTATGCGGCAGGTCAAGAATTCGCTGATCGTTGGTGTAGCTGTGAATGGTGGTCATCAGCCCTTTGACGATGCCAAATTTATCATTGACCACTTTTGCCGCCGGAGCGAGACAATTGGTGGTGCATGAGGCGTTGGAAATGATGTGATGGTTTGCCGGGTCGTATTTTTCTTCGTTCACACCCAAAACGATGGTGATGTCTTCGCCTTTGGCGGGCGCGCTGATGATAACTTTTTTGGCGCCGGCTTTGATGTGTTTGCCCGCCAGTTCGCCGGTACGGAAAAAGCCGGTAGATTCAACCACAATTTCCACGCCGAGTTCACCCCACGGCAGATTCTCCGGGTCGCGTTCGGCGAGCACTTTTACCAGCTTGCCGTCAATCAGCAACCCGTCATCAACCACGTCAATATCACCATCAAATCTGCCGTAATTCGAGTCATATTTCAGCAGATGCGCCATCGTTTTCAAATCACCGATGTCGTTGACCGCCACGACTTCCAAGGTGTCGGGATATTTGTCGCGAATAACTTTGAATACTTGACGCCCAATGCGTCCAAAACCGTTGATACCTACTTTTGTCGCCATTATTTAACCTCTCTGTGTGAAGTTTGAAGATTCATACCGGTTATCCGGCAAAAAACGGAGATACCGCGGACGAATTACTTGACGCCTCGTTGCATCTCCGATTGAAACCATGTTATCAGGGCTTGGGCAAGTTTCTGCGGGTTGTGCCGCCACGGTTTGTCGGTATCAATCACATCCGCAGTCACCAAGCCATAAGCGATTTTATCAGCATTTTTGGGATTCACCAAATTTATTGTCCAACTTGCAGGCAACGGGTAACGCAAATTGTCATTTACCAAAGTATGGCTAAAAAAACCCACGCCAACATGGTTCTCCAGCGCGCGCACGTGGTCTTCCAGCGAAAATCCATCCGTTTCGCCGAGTTGGGTGGCAACATTACAGATGTAAATTTTCGGCGCATCACTGGCGCGAATGGCGGCAGCGATATCTGGTATCAGTAGATTGGGCAACAGGCTGGTGAACAGACTGCCG
>CAYZQQ010000508.1:0-2449 GCA_964480075.1 uncultured Anaerolineaceae bacterium | reverse complement strand
GACGTGTGCTCTGCCGATCTGTGGCGCTGCCATACGCCGATGTGAATCTGGTGCGCCTGCCGGAAGCGCTTGATTTTGTGGACGCCGCCAGTCTCGGCTGCCGATTTGTGACCGCCTTCCGCGCAGTGGTCATTCGCGGGCGTGTCGGCGGGGGCGATTGGGTGTCGGTGTACGGGTGCGGCGGCGTGGGGCTTTCGGCGGTGATGATTGCCAACGCGCTGGGGGCAAACGTCATCGGCGTGGACATCAACCCCGATGCGCTGAAACTGGCGAAAGCCGTGGGCGCGGTACATACCCTCAACGCCCGCGAAGTGGACGACATCCCCGCCGCCATCCACGAACTGACACACGGTGGCACGCACGTCTCGCTCGATGCGCTGGGTAATCGGGAAACCAGCCGCAACTCGATTCTATCGCTGCGGAAACGGGGGCGGCACGTGCAAGTCGGGCTGATGCTGGCAGACGACAGCAACGCCCCGCTGCCGATGGCGGAAGTCATCGCCCGCGAATTGGTACTGATTGGCAGTCACGGTATGCAGGCGCACAGCTACCCGCAACTGCTGGATATGGTGCTGGCGGGCAAACTCCAGCCGAAAAAACTCGTCAGCCGCACCGTACCGTTGGAAGACGGCATCCACATTCTGGAAACGATGGACACCTTCCAGCACAGCGGCGTCGCGGTGATTGATTCGTTTTAGCGGGGGTGCGGGCGTGTATCGATTGTTTTTGTGGGCTAACGTTCAAAGTGTGGCGATTGCGGGTATTGAAACTAACTTTGCAAACCAAACCAACCGCAATTACTCCCCCGACACGTTAACGAACCCGGCTCAGCACAATTCGACTGCATTTGGATTGTTGGGCGACGTTTCAGATGAGCGAATATCAAGTACCTTTGTTGAGTAATGGAAGATATATCTGGTATGGCCAAGTCCAATTACGTGATTTCCAATGGTATGGTTCAATCTCTATAGTATCTCCTCCGTATTTTGGCACAAAAGAATTAAACGTCCAAGAAGGAATTACCTGATACCACGAATTACTTGGGGTGCCTTCTTGATAAATGATGTTATCAAAAGAAACAAAGTTAGGCAATACATCTCCCATTTCACTTTCGCTGTATGAAAGTTCTGCACTCCATTGTGCTTCAGATGCACCTTGCGTGGGGTGTGTCCATCCCATTTGAGAAGCAGTAAATTGACGTAAAACAGTCCCATTATCTACAAGCCACCATGATATTTCTCCCGTAGTCGAATCACGCATACTCAAAATCATATAAGTATGTGTTGTTGCAGGCTCGTAGGGAATGGAAACATCAACAGGAGGCGCACCTTGATGATGATATTGATACCAAAAATGTGCATTTTGGTAGGTTGATTTTTTTTCCCAGCCAAATTGAAGCCATTCTTCAGGACCAGGTCCTACCACCATAATCCACTCATCTGTAAAAGAATCTGGTCTATTCAAACAACCTAAATGTGGCGTACCATAACTAATGTCTGCGGCTATACCATAAATGAAGCTCCCTGACATAGGATACTTGGCCGCACCCTGATGCGGCGCACCTATTGGCGTACCACAATCAGCATAAATTGATATTTTCATAAACAAAAAGAATATAAATGCCACAAATATGAAACTGACAGGAATAAGGTATCGTCGCATCACGGGGTCTCCTCTATTGTCGATGGAGTCGAACTACTCTCGTCTATATAAGATCGTCCTTCGCCAATCACTTTTCCCGTTGTTGCGTCAATTTCAAATCTTTCAGCATTGAACTGCACCACAACTTCTCTTCCAACAGGTCCGCGTGTCTCCTGCCACGGGGGTAGATGCAAAAAAACTATCCAAACAGGCAGTTGGGGAGAGAAGCGTAAGTCTCCAGTAGTTCCCGCGTCGGTATCCCCGTGAATTGTTAGTTTGGTTGTAATTGTTAAATTGCCACTTTTTTTCAAATCGTAAAAACGTGGGCTTTGATTTATCGCGATATTGACTGCTTGTTTGTCTGAAATGATGGCAACATTAGGAATTACGGTAGGCGGAATAGGTATAACAAGGGTTGGTAATGGGACAGTTGGCAGAACAGAACTTGATGTAGGGAGAATAATTGGCGAAGAAAATTGCGTCAACGTCGGGGTGTCGGTTGGCGTAGGAATATCTTCCTCAATCGGTGATTGGAAAGTAGATGGTTGCTCATCTGCCGGATTGATTCCTTTTAGTGTCAACGCCAACACAATCCCCACACCTATGATAACCAAAACACCGATAATATTGCCCACTGTATTGAAAATTCTCTTCATAAAATACCTCATTTCTCAAGAAATCATATAGTTGCCCAACAATTGATGCAGCGGAACGCTCCGTCCGAAAAACTTTCGATAATCCAATGCTATCATATCTTTTCCCAAATGTAAAAGCATGCCCGAAAAACCGCTACAAAACAAAAAAGCCC
>CAYZQQ010000507.1:0-2456 GCA_964480075.1 uncultured Anaerolineaceae bacterium | reverse complement strand
CGCGTTTTTAGTACAACAACTTATTGAGCAGAACGCTCCGCTCGAAAAACTTTCGATAACCTAATGCTATCATATCTCCATAGTATTGTAAAGGTACACCCGAAAATTTTAGCAGAACATTTGTCCACCATAAAAAACCGCGCTATAATAGAACATACATTCCCGAAAACGCCTCCGGAGGTACCCATGCCACCCCGTCCACCCAAATTGCTCGACCAAGTCCGCCACACCCTGCGTCGAATGCACTATTCCATTCGCACTGAAGAAACGTATGTCAACTGGATTAAACGGCTCATCCTTTTCCATCACAAACGTCACCCCAAAGATATGGATGTTCCGGAAATTGAAGCCTTTCTCACCCATCTGGCGGTCAATGAAAACGTCGCCCCGTCTACCCAAAATCAAGCCTTTTCCGCCATTCTTTTTCTTTACCGGCACGTTTTAAAACAGGAACTCCACGGCACTATCGACGCCGTGCGAGCCAAAAAAGAAGCCCGCTTGCCAGTGGTGATGAGCAAAGATGAAGTACAGCGTTTGATTGCCCATCTGCCGCCTGAATACCAACTGATTGCCCGGGTGCTGTATGGCAGCGGTATCAGGTTGATGGAAGGGGTTCGTCTGCGAGTGAAAGACATCGATTTTGCGCAGCACCAAATCATTGTGCGCGATGGCAAAGGGGGGCGAGACCGCGTGACACTGTTGCCCGATAGCCTCATCGCCCCGCTGAAAAAGCAATTGCAATACGCCAAAGCGCTGCACGAAAAGGATTTGGCGGAAGGGTACGGTGCTGTATCCCTGCCGCACGCGCTGGCACGAAAATACCCCAATGCCGACAAAGAATGGGGCTGGCAGTTTGTCTTTCCGTCGTACAAACTTTCCGCCGACCCGCACACCAGCATCATCCACCGTCATCACATCCACAAAAGCTCGTTGCAAAAAGTGGTGCGGCGCGCTGCCAAAGCCGCACACATCCACAAATCGGTGGGCTGTCACACCTTCCGCCATTCCTTTGCCACTCATTTGTTGGAAGCGGGCTATGATATTCGCACCATCCAGGAATTGCTCGGCCACAAAAGCGTGGAAACCACGATGATTTACACCCACGTCATCAACCGGGGTGCGATGGCGGTTCGTAGCCCGTTGGATGGGTGAGCGTCACGGAAGCGGCATCATACTGCCGTTTGGCTTCGGTGCGGCTGAATGGCCGCCCTGTCCCGTGAGTGGACGATTTAAGGCTACGCGGGTCGCCCAGCCCTTTCACCAGATAGGACGGCGTGCCGGAAGAGCCGGGAATAATCCCCACCACACCTTTACCCGCTGGCGTGGCTCCTTTGCGGTGAATCACTGCGCCACCCGGTTGTACCCAGGCGAAATTGTGGTGGTTTTCGTAGCGGGAAATTTGGTCAAACCCTGATTGTTTCAGGGAATGGTTGTGAATCAGGTGGTGGTTGGCTTGGGCATAGCGCCCCATCAATTCCATCACCCGCAGATATTCCCGTCCGGCATCGGTGGTGGTATCCAGCTACTCGTAGCCCGACGGAATCCCTTTGGCAACCGCGCGGGTTTCCTGTGCCACCAGTTTGACGTAATGGGTCGCCATTTTGTGCCCTGCGCCCCGGCTGCCGCTGTGGGTGATAATCGCCACGAATTTCGCCCCGACCGGCAGAGACAGCCAGTCCGCCGTATCGGTGACTTCACCGATGACGGCATCAAAGAAATGATTGCCGTTGCCGGATGAACCCAACTGCTGCCCCGCCAGTGGTTTCAGTTGTTTCAGGTGAGGCAGTTGATCCCACTGCGAGGCAGCCATTACCGGATGGGTACGCCGGTCGCGCCCGGCAAATCCGGCGCCCTTGCCAAAACTCGATACCGCCCGCATATCGGCGGCAAGCGATTGCCGGTGCGCCATAAAGTCTTTCGGGGTGATGTCCAGGATGGTAGCCGTCATCCGGCAGGCGATGTCATAGCCAACGAATGACGGGCTGACCGCGTTTTGCAGTGCCACCACGCCGCCGATGGGCATGACGTAACCGGGATGGGCATCGGGCATCATTGCTCCGGCGACGCTGACTGGCAGGCGCATCGCGGTATTCATCTGTTCCGCATATTATCACGGTTTCCAACACTTCTCCACCTAGCATATCAGTGATTTTTACAGCAACGGTACCGCGTTGGGTAACATCGGCGACCGCCACCCGCCCCACACGCATAGGCATAAATTCTCATCTATCCCCACCACTTCACAGGGTTTTTCTCGGCGGCTGCCCTGCCTCAGCGAGTCATACCTGGCCTTTCCTTGCTTTCGTCATTGGGTATTCAGAGTCATTGTCCAGGGTTCACCGGATTTTTTCCGGGGGGATGTCCGTGCCTGACGGTTCTGCGCCGCCTGCCGCCAGATTTTTCCAGGGTTTTTTTCAGAGGGCATTCCCTGCGTTGGGCGAGGGTCCGTCGTGGGG
>CAYZQQ010000506.1:0-2463 GCA_964480075.1 uncultured Anaerolineaceae bacterium | reverse complement strand
CTAGCCGTGTTGGATGCCCAGCTCAACATTGGAGAAGCCAACCCGGCATTTTGGTCGCTGGTGGAACGCCCCATCCCCACCGAAACCGTCCCCATTGCCGATGTTCTCCCGTTTACCAACCTGCTCGCCCCGTTAAAACAACCCGCCGCCCCCACCGACAGCATTCAAGTGGAAGTTGACCTGCCGCTGACCCGAATGCTATGGCGCAGTTTGCTGATTAACGCCGTGCCGTTGGCGGCAGGCACTCGTCACGGCTGGCTATTGAGCGTTCACGATTTGACCGAACGCAAACGGCTGGAAAATCTTAAAAGTGAGTTTATTAACATTGCCGCGCACGAATTGCGCACCCCCTTGGCTGCAATTCTGGGCTTCTCACAGGTCTTAAAAGAAACACTGGACGGGCAAGAGGGTCTGGCAGAACATTTAATTGACACCATTTTGCAATCAAGCAATCGTTTAAAAGATATTATTGATGAACTCATTGAATTTGCCGACATCCGTTATCAGTCCGAGAAATCTCAGGGAACCACCGCATTTAACCTGATTGCCGCCATCCAAACGGTACTTGAAAACGCTCGCCGCACTGCCAACGAAAAAAACATTCGCATTTCCATCGAAGTCCCCGCCGCACCGGTGTCTATTGTCGGCAATCAGAACATATTAAAAGAAGCCATTCGCCACATTGTAGAAAATGCTATTACCTTTAACAATCCCGATGGCACGGTTTTGGTGCGCGTGACAACCGGCGATGACACGGTGGTTGTTGAAGTGGAAGACACCGGCATCGGCATTTCCCAAAAAGAGCAGGGCAAGATATTTGACAAATTTTATCAGGTTGAAGAGCATCTCACCCGCTCCGTGGGCGGATTGGGGTTGGGATTGGCAATCGCTCAACGCGGCGTTCAACTGCACAACGGAACCATCACTGTTCACAGCACGCTGAATAAAGGCAGTTGTTTTACCATTACCCTACCCCAAACTACCCCCATTGATGTGCCCGCCGCTGATATTGGGCTGCGCGATGACTTCCACCAAACGCTGGCATTGGGCAAAGATTTTGCAAAAGTTGTGGCAGCGGAACGCCGTCTTACAAAAAAATTAAAGCAATATCAGGCAATGGAACAATCGTTACGACATGCCCTGCAATCCGGCGCATCACCTGCCGAGTTGCAAACAATTCTAGACCCGGTTGCGGATAGTTCCGCAAACAACTCAGGATAATCGTTATGACAATGGGGCATTCAGAAATTGCACTAGATTTAAAGACCGTCGTCCACCAGTGGAACCGCGAAAAACTGGAAAATTACGCCATCAGTCTCACCGAGGCAATGACCGACCAGCGGCGCAAACTCAACGAACTGACCGCGCTGTTTGAAACCACCCAAGCGTGGTTACAGGGGTTGACTCTGGTTGAAGAAATCGGACAGCATCTTTCTGCCACGCTAAAACTGGACGAGGTGCTGGAACTGCTGTTAAGGCGCGTCAGCGACGCCCTCAGCGTTACGGACGGCTCCATTTTATTTGTGGATGAGCCTTCCGGAGATTTGGTGTTTCAAACATCGTTGGGCACCATCTCCGACAACATCAAACCGTTCCGTATCCCCAAAGGCGAGGGCATCGCCGGAGAAGTGGCAGAGACCGGCGTCCTGATTCGGGTGGACAATGCACAATCGGACACACGCCATTTCCGCAAAATTGATGAAGATACCGGTTTTTTAACCCGCTCAATTTTGTGCGTGCCGTTAAAAACCCGCGAAAAAATTATCGGCGTGATTGAAGTTTTTAACAAACGTACCGGACCCTTCACCGAGCAGGACCAATTACTGCTGTCGTCCATCGCCAATTATGCCGCCATCGCCATTGAAAATGCACGATTGCACCAAAATGTACTGGCAGAAAAAGACCGGGTGCTAAAAGCTCAAGAGCGCGTCAGCCGCCAGCTTCAGCGCGACTTGCACGATGGTCCCACCCAACTGGTCGCTGCGCTGGAAATGAGTATTGAATATTGCCTTAAGGCGTTAGAAAAAGACCCGTCACTGATTAAAGCCGAGTTGGAAAATATGGCACGCATCACCCACAAAACTACCCATCAAATGCGAACCTTACTTTTTGAATTGCGCCCGCTGGTACTGGAAACACAAGGATTGGTCGCTGCATTAAAATCATTTGTGGAACGGCGGCAAGTGGAAGAAAAGACGCGCCTGCACCTGCACATTCACGCCAGCACCCCCAGCCGACAAATTTCGCGGTTAAATGGAAATGCCGAAAGCGCCCTGTTCGCTATTGTACAAGAATCGGTCAATAATGCCTTAAAACACGCTCATGCCGAAAATATCTTCATTAAACTGACCGAACGCGACCACCACCTGACCATTACCATACTCGATGATGGTTTGGGCTTTGATGCATTAGCCGTCTCCAAAAATTATGAACATCGCGGCAGTTATGGCATGATAAACATGA
>CAYZQQ010000505.1:0-2464 GCA_964480075.1 uncultured Anaerolineaceae bacterium | reverse complement strand
GTGGGAATCCATATATCCTATTATGGATTCCGGATAATTTCCTGCGGAAATTTCCGGAATGACATGACTTTTGCAAGAGGTCTATTATAGGTTGAATCTTTGCTGGTGTTGGCAGCGGCAAACCGATGTGTTCGCCCCCCACAAGGCAGACACACAGGTCTGCCCCTACATTTCGAAAAGATAAAAATCGAAGTAAAAATTATATCAGAGGATGCGCAAGCGATGGCGTAGGTGTGGCGTGATTTCGTAGAAAAAGAAACGACCGCACTTCTGGAGGCGAAGCTGCGGTCGAATGTGGAGCGCGCGTGGGGATATGGAGCGCGCTGTTATGTTGACTCAAATGTTCGAGTATTAAAAATGCCCTGAGAGAGACTCGAACTCTCACGCCCATTCGGGCACAGGCCCTCAACCTGCTGCGTATGCCAATTCCGCCATCAGGGCTCTTCACTTTTACGAGCGCATTATAGCCAGATTAGGCAACTCTGTCAAAAGTAAGCTATGCTCGGAAGATACCGATTTCTGCCGGTAGCCATATATTCTCAATTTGCAACTGCGCCCATCAAAAAAAATAGTAACGATTTCCCACTTCTCTTTTCCCTGCAAATATATACTCGACTGCATCATAAAGTATCATCCGAGGCATAGGGGCAGAGCAATGCTCTGCCCTGCATAGGGCGGAAACGCAGAGTTGCCGCGACAGAAGAAACATTGAACAACTGTGGGACGGTGTTATTTTGTGATGCTGCACAATATAGTTGAACGGGTAGCCGCGGGCTGCACGCTCTTTTTTGCAGGAACCTCCCTCTCTGTGCAACCTTTTATTTTTACGCTAGTAAATTCGCCCCGATGATAGAATTTGATATAATTAAAGCCGATAACTTTCAAATTCTTAATCAGAGTAACCTATGACAAACACCCTGCAAGACCTCACAACTTTTCAGAAATGGATTCTCGCTTCCCGCCCGAAAACGCTGCCCGCAGCGGCAGCGCCGGTGATTGTCGGCGCGGCGGTGGCGTGGCACGATGGCGTATTCAGCTTGCTGCCCGCGCTGGCGGCACTGCTCGGCGCATTATTGCTACAAATCGGCGCAAATTTTGCCAACGATGTATACGATTTTAAAAAAGGTGCGGACACCGGCGAGCGGCTCGGTCCGACCCGCGTCACGCAAGCGGGACTTCTTTCGCCAAAGAAAGTTGAAGCGGGCATGTGGCTCACGTTTGCGTTGGCAACGCTGGTCGGCGTGTATCTGCTCGTTGTCGGCAGCTGGGTGGTGGCGGTTATCGGGCTGGCGTCAATTGTGGCGGCTATCGCATACACGGGCGGTCCGTTTCCGCTGGGATACAACGGGCTGGGCGATATTTTCGTGTTCATTTTTTTCGGGCTGGCGGCAGTGGTCGGCACATATTTTGTGCAGGCACACACCGCGAGCGCGGCAGTTTGGTGGGCGGCGGTGCCGATGGGACTGCTGGCAACCAACATTCTAGGGGTGAACAATCTGCGCGATATTGACTCCGACCGGGCGGCGGGCAAACACACGCTGGCGGTTCGCTGGGGTCGCGATGGTGCGCAGATGGAATATGTGGTGCTGCTGGTGGTGTCGTATGGCATTCCCCTGTTGATGTTTGGGTTGGAGCTCGCACCCGCCACGGTGATGTTGACCTGGCTTTCGCTGCCGCTCATTAAAAAATTGTGGTATGCTATTTCTAACGAAAAGGGTCGCGCCCTAAACGCGACCCTTGCCGGAACAGCTCGGCTGGAACTGGTCTTCGCCCTGCTGTTTGCCGTGGGGATGTTGTTTTGACGCATTTCCTTCCCGAAGTTTCGATAACTCCGGGAAGGCTGACAAATTAAATCTCTTCCGGCGATTGCGGTTTTCTATAATATTGCAGGCTTGACAAAAACATACTGAGACCAAACCCAATATAAATGATTGCCAGATACGATTTGGGTATGGCGGATGACCGCAATGTTATTCCCAAACCAATCATAAACGCAACCAGCGGATAGCTTTTCCATTCCTGAAACGCAAGGAGGCAGACCTTTTGCTTGCTATAACGCTCAATGCGCCGTCTATTCTTTGCGACAAGCCCGGAGAAGCCAAAACGATAAATCATAAGTGCCAGCACAATCCCCATTCCTGCCAGTAAGGCTCCAAACGTCCAATCCAGCGGCAACAGCCACCCGACTGCCAAGCTGATTAACATTATTCCAACCCCCGACCACATCACACCCGCTAAAAGGTGGAGCCATTTTTTATCGACGTTTGGGTTCCATGTGTTCAAAAATTTTTCTTGACTGTTCATTGTAAATCTCAAGTCCTCGTTATTTCAAACTTTATATGCTGGCGGAGGCAAATGTCAACACGACAAAAAGAAAGGCAGTTCCCGCCATAGCAGTTGCCATTCGGGTTTCTTTCAATTTATTGCCGGCGCGCAGCCAATAAAATATCATAAAACTAACCAG
>CAYZQQ010000504.1:0-2468 GCA_964480075.1 uncultured Anaerolineaceae bacterium | reverse complement strand
GCAACGTGAAATTTACATCGCCCACAGTACGCGTCACCCGGCAACGCGTGCTCAAAGCGAATTTTGGGATTTCGTACAAGAGCCGGAAAACGTGATATTTCTGCAATCAGCCACTTAATATTCAGAAACGCGCCAAAAATCGACTGTCTCATCAATGCGCCCGGTTTTGACATCTATTTGTGTTGCCGTATCTTCCGGCAACTGTGCCACCCCCAAACTGTCCCCTCATTGAGAGCGTCAAATATTCCTCCCGTAACCACCCGAATCGCGCAAATTGACTGACATCTACTCTTGATAACTGCTGCCATAACTGATTTTCGCTCGCAGTAGTTTTTTGGTATCTGGAAAAATACCGGCTTTCTCCGGTCATATTGTTGCCAATTCATTTTGCAATTCCATCTCATCGAACCTATAATCAATACAAAATCTCACTTTTGCATCGAGCCGTTCTATGAATTTTGAATTAACCTTAAAAAAAGCCGGGTACAAAATAACAAACCCTCGTCGAGCCGTGATTGAAGTTCTTAAAAACCATGGCGAACATTTGAGTCATAAACAGATATTGGCAGAGGGAAGAAAAAACTGCCCGCGTTTGGGGCGAGCCACGGTGTATCGTACCATGGAATTGTTGGTCGGACTGCATCTGGTTCGCCCGCTGTATTTAAACGATGCCACGCAACGGTTTATTGTGGCAACCGCAGGACATCATCATTTTATTTGCACCGAATGCGGCAGAGTCATTGAATTTGGTGACTGTATCGCTGATGAGTTGTTGCGAAACTTCTCAAAAACATATCACTTCCAGATTCAAAGTCATCTTTTGGAATTTTGGGGTATCTGCGATGCGTGCCAACACAACTTTCGCAATTAACCAGTTGAGTAGAATATGACACGAATTTCCACACACAATTTAACTCGCCCTATTTTAGAAATTTCAAACGTCAGCATGCGCTATAATCAAAATTACGCGCTGGAAGACGTTTCGTTTACATTGCACACCGGCGAACGAGTAGCGGTGGTGGGTCCCAATGGCGCCGGAAAAAGTACGCTATTCAACGTTATTTCCGGTGTACAAAAACCTAATCGGGGCAGCATAAAAATTTACGGCAGTTACCCCGAAGGGCATATTTGCATTGCCTATGTTCCCCAGCGCAACCAAGTTGATTGGGCATTTCCGGTGACCGTATCTGATGTGGTGATGATGGGACGGGTAAGCAAATTAGGGTTGTTTCACTATCCCAAACGGGCTGATTGGGAATTGGTGAAACAATCGCTGGCGTTGGTTGATATGGCATCGTTGGCAACCCGTCAAATCGGTGAGTTGTCCGGTGGACAGCAACAGCGGGTATTCATCGCCCGTGCGCTGGCGCAAGAAGCGGAATTGATGTTAATGGATGAGCCATTTACCGGACTCGATATGCAATCCCGGCAATCCATCATCGATATTTTAGACACCCTGCGGCGTCGAGGCGTGACAGTGTTGGTATCGTTGCACGATTTGAACCTTGCCGCTGAACACTTTGATCGGCTATTGCTTTTGAATCGGCGCGTTGTTGGCTTTGGCTCCGCGCAAGAAGTACTCGCCCCAAACCGGTTAAACGAGGCATACGAAGGGCATTTACGCTTAATTGAAACGCCAAACGGCATTGCAGCGCTGAATGATACATGTTGCGGTCACGGCGAAGAAGCGCCTCACGCCCATTAACTTTTTGACAACACGGTGTTGGCGTCTATAATAATTTTAGTTGAATAATCGTCCGCGGGTGTCCGGGCTTAACCGGGCTGAGATTGTCCCTACATACGGGGCAGACCGTTGAACCTGACCCGGGTAATGCCGGCGGAGGAATGGAACTCTCAAAAATTACACCCTCTGATGGTCAGAGGGTGTTTTTATTTCCTATGACAACCTATCTTATTTTTGCCAACGGCATTATTGCCGACCCAATCGAAACCCGCCGGTACATTCAAACGGATGCCACCATCATCTGCGCAGATGGCGGCACACAGCATGCGCTGGCAATGGGTCTCACGCCGCACACCATCGTGGGCGATTTGGATTCGCTGCCGGCTGATACGGTACACCAAATGCGCACCATCGGGGTAGAAATTATTGAGCATCCGGTAAAAAAGGATGAGACTGATTTGGAGCTGGCGCTATCGCTGGCGATAGCACGCGGCGCCACCGAAATTCTGCTATTGGGCATGCTCGGCGGCAGGCTTGACCAGCATTTAGCAAACCTGCTGCTGCTCACCCGCCCCGAATGGGCATCGGCACGGCTGCGGCTGGCAGATGGCAATCAACAGGCGTGGCTTTTGCGCGGGGATGACCGGCTGACGCTGACCGGCTCTCCCGGCGACACGCTTTCTATTGTACCCCTCACCGCACAAATTAACGGGTTGAGCATCACCGGGGCGGAATGGGTGCTTGCCGCTGCCAGTATTCCACTGGGCAGTTCCCGTACCATCAG
>CAYZQQ010000503.1:0-2480 GCA_964480075.1 uncultured Anaerolineaceae bacterium | reverse complement strand
CTGTTGGTCGCTTTGCACATGCCGAATCGACCCGTGCCATCCGGCGGTCGGGCGGTGGGTAAAACGCAATACAAATGAAACAATCGCAGTTTCGGGCATACGGGTAGCCAATGTGTTAAGATTTATTCTGATGGTTCGATTGTATCATAGGGGAGTTACAGAGGCGTTACAAATCGGTTGTGGGGGGGATTATATTGGGGGTAGTGGCGAAGGGAACGCCGGGACTTGAGTCAGTTGGGTTGCCCTAATGTGTTTTCGGTGACGATGATGCTGGGTAGGTGATGAGCAATTTTGCTGGCGCGACTTCCGGCAAGCCCTGTACGTCCAATGTGAAGGTGGTGGTGATGCCGTCGGTGGCTTTTGAAAACTTGAGATATTTACAATTCGTGCCAAATTATTGTTGAAGAACAAAATAATCACCACCCATATCAGGATCCGTTACCATGTGAACCAAGATAATATTTCGTGGTGCCCATCTTCCCTCAACCCTATGAATTCTCAAAATAATTTCATTAATCATTTTGACTGACGTATCTTCGTCTGGGTTATAAAATGGTTGTATATCTGAAAATAAGTTTTGCGAACCATTTTGCGACCATTCTCGTCCAAGGGGGAAAAATACCATTTTCTCTAGATGGAGGTAGATTTTATTTTTATTACCGTATTCTATATACCATTTGTTCCACGAACCTTCATAGTTATAACCATTTGGTTCATGGTAAATCTGCTGGTAATACCCATCAGATCTTATGATGAGTGTGTCAATTCGATTAACCCCATAGTGTGCCTGCCAAGTGCCAACCAGATAGGATTCTTGGAAATTCTGCGGGGGATTGTTGCTATACTCAACACGGGCATAACGTAACATTTTATAGGACGCAGATTTTCGCAGATAAACGCAGATAAATCAGGTAAATCTGCGTCCTATTCAAGTATTCAAATTGTTACTTTGCGACCGTGCTAAGTATAGAACTATCTTCACCGCCTATACATCCAACTGTCATAGCAAGAATCAAACTATATACTATCGCCATTTTCCAGTATTGTTTCGATTTCAATAATCACCTCTACTGTCAATTACCCCAAGATTGCGCCAATTACAGATGGATAAATTGCGTGTTGCGTATTCACTCCGTCAGCTTCCGAAAAACCGCCACGGTTTCCGGTGAGGGGGCAATGCCGAGCGTGGCGTCGAGCCGGTTGGTGCAGTGGCGGAAGGTGCGCAGCACTTGCGCGCGGTTGCCGAGTTTGGCATAGGCGGTCATCGTCAGCCGGTAGGCCTCTTCCCAGCAGTCGTCGTGCGCCAGCAATTGCTGGCAGGTGACAATGACCTTCTCCCACGCGCCCTGTGTGGCGAAAATCTGCGCCACCCGTTCCGCCGTGCGCAGAAAGAGCGAGAGCAACTGTTCGCGCCGTTCCGTGCTCCAATCATCATAGAGTGTATCGGGCAGATAGTCGCTGCGGTAAAGTTCCAGCGCGCGCTGATAGTGCGGCAAGGCATTGGCGCGGGCGGAATCATACACGGCATCCCCCTGTTTGATGGCACGAATGAAGTCCTCCGTGTCAATCCAAATGTCGGCATGGGGGCGCAGACCGTAGGCATCATCCTCCCGCAAAATAAATGCCGATGGCGAGCGTTTTGATTTTGCCGGTTCCAGCGCCCGCCCCAGCGTACTGAGCGCCACTTTGAAATCGCGGCGGGCTTTTCCGGGCGGCACATCAAACCAGAGCATTTCGATAATCTGGTCGCGGGTCAACAACTAACCGAAATTCGTGACGAATAATTGAAACAGTTGTCGCGATTTTTTCCGCTGCCATGCCTGCGGCGCAAACGGTTCATCTCCCAGCAAAACGGCGAACTGCCCCAGGGTTTGCACCCGCAATTGGTAGCCGGGGTGAAATTCCACCCGTGCCAGCCCCATCGCCTCTAGAATTTGTTGTACGTGCTGTAGATGATGGGTGTTGTGCTGTAGTGCATGCAGTAAAATCGGCACCAATTGTTTCGGGTCGCGCGGCCCTAAAAAGGTTCTTCGGGTGAAAAGAAACTCATACCGATGCTGTCGCGCCAACTGCAAAAACTGATCAGTGGCGTGCGTGAGCCGGTCGGTGTCTTGCAGGCGATGCCACAGCAACGCGCGCCACAAATGCACCAAACATTCGCCGAAGGGTTCGCTGCATTCTTTGAACGAATTGCCCGCCTGGTTGAGCCACACCAGTGCGGTGTCAGATTTCCCGGCCAGCACAAGTGCCGCGCCCATTGTCAGGCGGATGAAACTTTCTACCCATTCATCGCCTGCTTTTTGCAGAATATCAATTCCTTGTTGTGCTACTGCCGTCGCTGATCCTAAATCTCCCTGAAACCCGTAGGCTTGACACAGCCCCCAAAACGGTTCGGGTTTTAAGCGGGGAACCATCAACGTTTCACCAATGGCAATCGCTTTTTCATAAAATGGAATGGCCTGACGGTAGCCTTCGGGTGT
>CAYZQQ010000502.1:0-2482 GCA_964480075.1 uncultured Anaerolineaceae bacterium | reverse complement strand
GAATGAGAAATCCATCGCGTTGGCTGGTGATGGCATACAATTCAAAAAAGGGTTCGAGGTCGGTAGCGGTTCCCTGCCGCACCGAAACGCCTTTTCGTGCCGCCAGCCGAATATTGTATCGCGTTTTCGATTTCATTTGTGTCAGCAGGGTATCATCGTCGGCAGCCACATTGAGCAATACCGTGTTTTTAAATTGTATCTGCTGTGACGATACCTGCCAACCGCGCCCGGACAAAGTTTTTTGCACCGCCACACCGTCCGCAACGGTGGTTGCCGTCTCGCCCGTGCCAAACGCCAGCGGCACATCAGGGTCAATTTTTACAAACAGCGCCCGTTTGCGGCGGGCGAACGCTTCGACATCCGTCAACACCCGTTGCACCAGCGCTGCATCGGCGTAATGCCACACCGGTCCTTTGGGTACATACAGCATACTCCACGGCGTGCGCGGAATGGGTCGCCGCAAAATTTGGGCGGCAGCATATGGCGAACCGTCTTCGGCGCGCCAGAGTAATCGTGTGGGTTGCCAGCTCCAGCGACTTTTAAAATCGCCCCATGCCCAACTTTGAAGCGCATGAACATTCGGCAGAGATACCAGCGCCGCGCGCCAGGTTTCGGCAGTGGTGATGATGGTGGGTGCTGGCATTATCTGCTCCGTGCGGCAAGAATTTTGTTAAAAAGTAGATATATCGGCTTGGCATATACAAAATCATACGCCCCGATGCTATACGAAAGCGTTCCGCCGAATCCGCGTTTAAAGCGATACACCCCCCATAACCCGTCACTGCGATTTGTAAATTCGCGTTCCAATTGCTCGGCGGGAGCATCCGGCACGCCCCACAAATCGTAGGTGTGGCAGCCGTGCGCTTTTGCCCAGCGCATCGCTTCCCATTGCAGCAAATAGGCGGGCATTTTGTTGCGCTGCGCGTTGCTTGATGCGCCATACAAATAGTACCCAACCCCATCCCATGCAAAGACCATCAGTGCCGCCAGCGGTTCTCCGTCAGACTCAGCGATGAGCAGTGCGCGATTTTCCGGTGGAAACAGCTGGTATATCGTTTGGTAATATGATAGCGCATGCACGCCAAAATTGTCGCGTTGAGCCGTGATTTCACTCAATTGATGGAATGTCGTCAGGTCGGCGGCAGTGCCTTCGCGCACCGAAACGCCTTTTCGCGCCGCCAGCCGGATATTGTATCGCGTTTTCGATTTCATCGCCGCCAAAATATCGGCTTCGGCGGGCGAAAGGTCAACCAGAATTGTCGCGGGGGGCTGGATGGTCTTGCCGGGTTGAAAGCCATTTCCCAGCAACAATTCAGCGATGTTCGCCGTGCGGGGGATGTCAGGTTCGATTTTAAGAAAAATAACGCCGGGCAACTGCGCCGCCTGTATCAATTTTTGCAAACCATGTTGGGAAATGGTAGTATTTTGCCAATCGAGCGTCGGACCCTTGGGCACATATGCCAGTTTTAGACCCAACGGCAGAGGGCGAAAAAGCAGTTGGGTGGGCGATTGAGCGTGCGGCAATTGGATCAATGTTCCGTGCCAACCCGTTTGCGATTTGAAGGTATTCCAGAAGGGTGATTGAAGTATGTGCATGGCACTATTATACTCATTCCGGTAGACATCGTTAAATTTTGCATAAAGACGCTGTCTTCCGCGTGAAAATAGTCACAGGGTAGACGAATATTTTTCAGGCGGCGTTAAGTATGCTAAAATTGACCGTTGTGAAACCTGAATACAGGATGTCATTTATTTGACTTTGGCACAAATTATTGGCGCGATGGTCGCCATAATATGGCGTAACAATGTATCTTCTCAATAATTCAGGGTAGGGGACAGCCCAATGGGCTGTCCCTACGAGAAAAACACACTACTTTGCCCCGATATTTTGAGAAGATACGTAACAATTTAATCAAAGGAGAGGCGTATGCAGAATCCGTATAGCTTTGTGGGCGTTTTGGTTTTAGCCGCGATTTTGTTGCCGGTAGTTGGACTCGGCGTGGCGTGGCTGTTGCGCCCGCACCGACCCAATCCGTTTAAACAAAGTACATATGAATGTGGCATTGAACCCATCGGCGAAGCGTGGGTTCAGTTTAAAGTTTCGTACTATATTTATGCCCTCATCTTTGTAGTGTTCGACGTGGAATCGATATTTTTGTTTCCGTGGGCAGTTGCATATAACTTCTTGCCGCTATATGCATTATTAGAAGTTATCATTTTTGTGGCAATTCTGTTTTTTGCGCTGATATATGCGTGGCGCAAAGACGCACTAAAATGGATTTAAGACCGGGTCGAGATAGAGTCACTCCGGTTTTTAATTTACCCGTGGCACACATGGAGATATTCGCTTATGGAACAACTAATTAATTGGCTTGCCAATATTTTAGCAAACACATCGTGGTGGGGGTTGCCCGCCCAGCCCTCTGCCGCCATCATCGTTTGGGTCGTGTACGGGTTCATTCTGGCGTTGGTTGTTGCCCCC
>CAYZQQ010000501.1:0-2487 GCA_964480075.1 uncultured Anaerolineaceae bacterium | reverse complement strand
GCCATCGCCGAAATTGCCGACGAACTGTTGCGCATTTACGCGGCGCGAAAGGTTGTGCCGGGACGGGCATTCAGCCCGGATACCGAATGGCAGCGCGAATTGGAAGCGAGTTTTCCGTATGTGGAAACAGAAGACCAACTGCACGCGCTGGCAGACGTGAAAGCCGATATGGAAACTGCGCGTCCGATGGACCGGCTCATCTGCGGGGATGTGGGCTATGGCAAAACAGAAGTCGCGTTGCGGGCGGCGTTTAAAGCGGTGATGGACGGGGTGCAGGTGGCAATTTTGGTGCCGACCACCGTACTGGCGCAGCAGCATTTTGCCACCTTCCGCCGCCGGTTGGCGGCATATCCGGTGGCGGTCGAAATGCTGTCTCGATTTCGCACCCGCCGCGAAACGGATGCGGTGTTGCGCGGGCTGGCAACCGGGCAGGTTGATATTGTCATCGGCACGCACCGGCTATTGCAAAAAGATATTGCCTTTAAAAATTTGGGGTTGCTGGTGGTGGATGAAGAACAGCGGTTCGGCGTGGCACACAAAGAGCGGCTGAAAGAAATGCGGGTGAATGTGGATACCCTGACGCTCACCGCCACCCCGATTCCGCGCACGCTGCATATGTCGCTGACGGGCGTGCGGGATATGAGCGTGATTGACACCCCGCCGGAAGAACGTCTGCCCATAAAAACCACAGTTGTCACCACCGATGACACGCTCATCCGCACCGCGATTTTACGTGAGATTGACCGGGGCGGGCAGGTGTATTTTGTGCACAATCGAGTGATGGGCATTGATGCAATGGCACAGCGCATTCACAAACTGGTGCCGGAAGCGCGAGTGGTCATCGGGCACGGGCAAATGTCGGAACGGAAACTGGAAAAAGTGATGCTTGAGTTTGCCACCGGGGAATATGATGTGCTGGTCAGCACCACCATCATCGAAAGCGGATTGGATATTCCCAATGTGAACACCATCCTCATCAATCGCGCCGACCGGTTTGGGCTGGCGCAGCTATATCAATTGCGCGGGCGAGTGGGGCGCGCCGCTGTGCAAAGTTACGCGTATCTGCTGGTTCCCCAAAATTATAAAGTGCCGGAAATCGCCCGCAAACGGCTGGAAGCCATACAGGAAGCCAGCGAACTCGGCGCGGGGTTCAAAATTGCTATGCGCGATTTGGAAATTCGCGGCGCGGGCGATTTGCTCGGCGCGAAACAGCACGGGCATATCGCGGCAGTCGGGTTCGATTTGTATGTGCGATTGCTGGCGCAGGCGGTGCAGGCATTGCAGGGTGAGGAGCATGAAGGCATCACCGAACGGTTCGATGCGGCGTATCTGATGCCGCTGGAGGAGGATATTCAAATCAACCTGCCACTGCCGGTGTACCTGCCGGAAGATTATTTGCCGGAAGAACATTTGCGGCTGAAACTGTATCGGCGGATGGGAAATTTAAATACGCCGGCAGAAATTGACGCGATGGGGCAAGAGTTGGAAGACCGGTTCGGGCAGTTGCCGGAACCGGTGCTCAACTTGTTGTATCAAATTCGGCTGAAGATTTTAAGCCGTGCGGCGGGCGTAAAATCCATTTCCACCGAAAATGACAGTGTGGTCATCCGCGCCGACACACTGGAAGATGTTGACCGCCAAATTTTGGATAAACGGCTGGGCATCGTGGCGCGGGTGGAACGGCGACAAATTGTGATGCCCATTCGCGGCAAACCGGCGCAGTGGCAGGCAGAACTGGAGAATGTGTTGGTTCAACTGGGGCGGGTAACCAACGACCCCGGATAACAAAAAACCCGACGGCTGCCCATCGGGTTTTTTGATGTTTGCCCCGGATTACGGTCCCGGAATGACAAAGGTGGGGAATGGAATGAGACCGGTGGGCAGAGGAAAGATAATTGCCGGGGTGGGTGTAGGAGTATTAATGGGGAATATTGGGAACGGCGTCAAGATTGGCATCATCGTGACGATAATTAACGGGTTGACGTTGACGGTTACGGTGGCGGTGGTATCGCCGGAAGCGTTGTGCGTCAGCAGGGTGAAAGTCGTGGTTTGATACAAGGTGATGGTTTTGTTTCCCGGTGCGACGACCCCCTCTTCTATCGGATTGCCATGTTCATCGGTGTAGCGTAAATGCGCCCATTCCGCGCCTGCCAAATCCCACTGTAATGTTACACTCTCGCCCCAGTCTTGGGTGGTATGATTAGCGGTGAACGTATAGATGACGGGAAGCGGTACTGCCGGCGTGTTGGTGGGTGGCACAGGGGTATTTGTGGGCGGGACGGCGGTGTTGGTGGGGGGCACGGCGGTATTGGTGGGCGGCGCGGCAGGGTGGGTGCGGGGGACGGCGGGCTGGGAGGGCGGGACGGAGGTGTTGGGGGGGGGGAGTGCGGGCGGTGTGGGGTGGAGGGAGGTGGGTGGGGGGGGGTGCGTGGGGGTGCTGACGCTGATGAGCAGCAGCGGATCCACCCCAATGGACAATCTGCTTGC
>CAYZQQ010000500.1:0-2494 GCA_964480075.1 uncultured Anaerolineaceae bacterium | reverse complement strand
CCTGAACTTTAGTTCAAGGCAAAAACGCGGCAATCTTGCGCACCCCCTGAAATCCCGAAGACCCTTAAAATTAAAGGTCAGAGCCCAAACAAATCTCGTAACCGGCTTTTAGCTTTGGGAATTAACGATGGAGGTAGTTCGCCCAATTTCCGGCGAATGATTGATACATTCACCGTCATCACACGGTGCAACTGAATGGCAGACGAAACCCGCAAGCCCGTTACGGGAAATTCAGTTTCATTGGCTTTGATAACCAAATCAGATAATAACGGTTGTTGCGGAACGCGGCTGGTGATAAAAGCCAGCACAACATGACGATGCGTTCCGATTGGATCGGTTAAGCATAACGCAGGACGAACTTTTTGAGATGAGAAATCGTCAAACGGAAAAGAAACGAGTACAATGCTATGTTTCATGGTCAATCGGTACTCCGTCATCAAGCGTGTAAATATCTTCCGCGGGGTCGTGCAGCACATCGAATGCCTGATTTTTTGCAACGGCATACAACCATTCATCCTCGCTGATGTCGTCATCGACGGGGAACATAACAATCACCCGCACTTTTTGCGGCGGCACCGACGGTAACGCCGAATCGAGTTTCAGCTCGTTATTTTCAGTGATACGCCCGGTAATTTCGATTGCAGTCAGTGTAGAACTCATCAGTTTACCCCTTGACACTTTCGCGATGTAAAAATTGTACTTCTTTCAAAATCTTTTGTCAATCAAATTATATGTTGAACTCAACTGAACCTGTCCGAAAATCGAAACTTGTTCCCCTTTTGCTCGCGCTGGTCATTCTGACCGGCGGCTGGTTACGGCTGACCCATCCGCTGTGGGATACGGCGACTTTCCCCCATCCCGATGAACGCTCGACGCTGCTTTTTTACGCGCCGACCATCCACTTTCCGCAAGATTTGGGCGATACACTCAACCCGAAACGCTCGCCGCTGAACCCGTTTTGGGATGTCGGCAATCAATCGCGGCGCAGCTACACCTACGGACATTTTCCGCTGTATTTACTGGTTTTCACCGCCGATACCCTGCACAACCTGACCCCCATCGCGCAAAGTTTGCACCTGCCCACCGCCATCGACTTTTTGACGCAGGCGGAAAGCGGGCGCGGTTTTGCTGTTTTGGGGCGAATTCTGGTCGGGCTGTTTGACACACTTTCCATTTACCTGGCGTTTCTGATTGCCCGCAAATTGTATGGCGATTGGGCGGGACTGCTGGCGGCGGGGCTGTACGCCTTCGCCGTCACCCCGATTCAACTGGCACATTTTTTCGCCGTTGACCCCGTTTCCACCACGTTTGTGCTGTTGACGATTTATGCGTCTATGTTGATGGTGGAACGCCGTTCCACCCGCGCGGCAGTGCTGGCGGGAATCGCCATCGGGCTGGCCGTATCATCAAAATACAGCGCGCTCCCGATTGCGCTCGTGCCGGCGGTAGCGGTTTATTTCATCGCGCGGGACGAAAAACGAGGCGGCGGCTGGCTTTTCCATCCCCTGTTGTGGACGGCGGCTTTGGTATCATTTGTCACTTTCGCGCTCACATCGCCATTTGTGCTGTTGGATTTTCAGAATTTTTACACGGCGGTGGTCAAAGAACAGGGGCAAATGGTCAGCGGCGCGGCGGATTTCCCCTTCACCCGCCAATACCGCAACACCCCCGCCTACTGGTATTTTCTGAACCAGCAATTGCGCTGGGGCATGGGCTGGGCGCTCGGATTGCTGGCGCTGGCGGGCACGGTGTGGGCGCTGGTTCGCGGCGCGATGGGGAAACTTTCGCGGCGGGAATGGCTGCTGCTGGCGTGGTTCGTGCCCTATTTCGGACTGACCGGACTCTTTTTGGCGAAATTTATGCGCTATATGTCGCCCGTCATTCCGCTGATGGTCATTTTCGGCGCGGGGCTGATGGCGACGCTGGCTCGGCGGTGGCGATTCCCCGCGCTGGCGGTGTCGGCGGTGGTGCTGGCTATCACCGCGTTTTGGGCGGCGATGTTCGTCAACGGGGTGTACGGCACGGAACACAGTTGGGTCACGGCGTCGCGCTGGATATACCAAAACGTCCCCGACGGCTCGTGCATCGCGGTGGAACACTGGGAAGAAGGTGTGCCGCGCGATTTTGCGTGGGCGGAGTCGGGCGCGTCGCCGGGATTGCACGGCTATCGCCAGCCGCAACTGCCGATGTACGACCCCGACACCGAGCAAAAATACACCATCATCCGCGACACGCTGAATAGTTGCGATTATCTGGTCATCGCCAGCAATCGCATGTCGCGCACCCTGCCTCGGCTGGAAATTCGCTATCCGATGAGCACCCAATATTACGCCGCCCTCTTCGCCGGAAGATTGGGCTATGAGCCAGTTGGCACGTATGAAACCCCGCCGGAGCTTTTCGGCTTTAAAATTGATGACCAACCCGCCGATGAATCGTTCACGGTGTACGACCATCCCAAAGCCACCATTTTCAAAAAAGTGAAACAACTTTCCGA
>CAYZQQ010000499.1:0-2510 GCA_964480075.1 uncultured Anaerolineaceae bacterium | reverse complement strand
CTTCATTCAGTCGCTAAATACGACCTTCGGTACAAGTATTTTCGAACCGGTTGCCGTTACACTCGCACAAAGTAATTTTAAAGTTGTGAAATCGCAAGCAAAGCCGTATAACCAAATTAGTGAAGAAGCACACCATGCCATTCAGCACATTATTGACAATTTAGCCACCACAGACACCTCTCCCAACAAAATGAAGGAGATAGAAACCCTGCGTGACGTTTGCAGCACTGGAAAAATGAATACCGTCAAACTGACCCATGTTGATGTTTGGTTGGAAAAAAATACAGGCGAACTCTTTTTGCTCGACCTGAAAACAGCAAAGCCCAACAAAGGCAATTTCGAGAAATTCAAGCGAATGTTGCTGGAATGGACTGCAGCAGAATTTGCTCGTAACCCCGAAGTGAATATTCACACCATCATTGCCATTCCGTATAACCCATACGAGCCTAAACCGTACCGCCGTTGGACGATGAAAGGGATGCTCGATGTGGCACACGAGTTGCTGGTTGGTGAAGAACTGTGGGATTTCATCGGTGGAGAAGGAGCATATAATGACCTGCTCGACTGTTTTGAACGCGTTGGTATAGATTTACGACCTGAAATTGACGCTTATTTTTCAAGATTCAAATGAACACTCAAAAGAATTTCTCGAAAGTAATAGAAGATAAATTTTCGGATTTTGAGAAAAGTCAGTTGAGGTTAATCAAACAACTGACTATCAGTGATATTCTAAATAACATTTCACCCTACCGACTGATTACCCACGACACAGAAATTGTTGCTAAAATTGTTGATCAATCATTGAATAAAATTCTTGACATGCGACAGCGATTTTTTCTTAATTGCCTCATTTCCCCCTCAGTTACACTACCCGACATCGCCAAGATACTTAGCGCACAAGCACAAACAGACGCAACTCTTACCGAAGAGAAAGCAAAAATTATTAATAAACTCACATTAGAGTTTATGCAAACTTTTTGCCGCCCGGATGGTTCCATCAATTGGGAAAAACTGGTCAAATGGAATAGCGGTAACTTTGACCTCGACAAAGTTTTTTCTCCATAAAGTATTTTGAATTCCCAACACCCTACGCCGCAACCGAATAGCCCGCTGCAGCGACAGATGACCATCACCCTGAGTTTGGTGATTGTGAGCCTGTTGCTGCTGGTTGCCGTGCCGATGGTGCTCATCAGTGTGCAGATTCAGCGACGAGAGGCAGACCTCGCCCAGCAAGCCACCGCCGACCGGCTGGCGCAATCGCTGAGCGAGTTGGTTGCCGCCGTTCAGCGCGGACAGTCCACTTTACCGCCAGCCATCCAATCCGACCCGCGTATCGCGGTGATTGCGGCACAGATTACCGCCAATTTGGAAACGCTGGCTTCGGAAACCCGCCGTCACATCGACCAGAATAACGCATCACCCCCCGCCACGTTGCTTGATGCGCCCCACGTGTTGGGCGTGATGCTATTTTCGGGCAACACGCTGACCGTCAATCGCTGGCAGGGCATGCCACTTCTGGCGGCGAAAACGCTCATCCCAACCGAGATTTTCGATGTGGCGCGGCAGGGTACGCCCGCGGTCACGCTAATGTTTGCTGAAAATAGCGCCATCCCGCTGTTGGTTATTGCCACACCCACGCCCGATACCACTGTGCTGATAACAATTGTGGATGCCGGCGATGCGTGGCAGCCGCTGACATCGCTGGCGGTGGGCGCTACCGGCTATCTGTATCTCGTCACCCCATCGGGCAATCTGATTCTTGCCCCGCCTGCCGATAATCCCCCTGATACCGCCGCTGTGCAATCTGCCATCGCCCGAAAAACCGCCTATCGCGGCTGGCGCGGCGCAACCGTGGTGGGGCATACGGCAGCAATCAAAGATACGCCGTGGCAGGTGGTCATCGAATTGCCGCAAGCGGAGGCAAATGCCAATTTGCGCTCACTGCTCATTATTTTGGGGGCGATTTTGCTGTTTGCGCTGGCGCTTGCCATCACCACCGCCCGTATTTTCAGCGGGTGGATTCTACAACCGATAAAAGTGCTGCAATCCAGCGCAGAACGCATCAGCCGGGGCGATTTATCGCACCGAATTGTACTGGAGCGAGACGATGAACTCGGCTTTCTGGCATCGGCATTCAACCGGATGGTCGCCACGCTGGAAAAGACCATCGACGACCTGCGCACCGTGTCGCGGCGATTGCTTTCGGCAGAAGAGGCGGAACGGCAGCGCATCGCGCACGAAATTCACGATGAGTTGGGGCAAACGCTCACCGCACTGCGCTTCAGTCTATCGATGGTCGCGCGCAACAGCCCGCAGTCTGCCAGTTTGCAGGCGGTACAGCAGATGGCGGCAGAGGCACAGGAAAAAGCGCGCACCCTGTCACACGAGCTTCGCCCGGCGATGCTGGATGATATTGGACTGATTGCCACGCTGGAATGGTATATCGACCGGGTGGAGCAGCGGGCAAATCTCGCCATCGGGCTGGATGCCGCGCTGGACGAGCAGACTAT
>CAYZQQ010000498.1:0-2523 GCA_964480075.1 uncultured Anaerolineaceae bacterium | reverse complement strand
GCGGGCAATTGCGACCCCGCTTGCGTGGGGAGTCCATCCACATGAAAAATATCTTTGATGCCGATGGGTACACCAAACAGCGGCGGGCGGTCATCGGGATTGGGATATTTTTCTTCCAGTGCGGCAACGTCTGCCAGCACCCGCTCACGCCGGTCGGGTTCCGGTACAAATGCTTGCACCTGACTGTCCACCGTTTCGAGCATCTCAAAAACGTGTTCGTAAAAATCATTCAGGGTGATTTTTCCGCTGCGCAAATCGGCGGCGAGCGGTGCGAGCGGATTTTTGTTAATCAGTGACATAAGATTTCTCCTTCCTTTTTTGAAAATTACTGAAAACTGACGACTAAAAAACTACTCAATCAACTTCCAATCGACGCGCAAAACCTGACTGTTGCCGGTGTCGTCGCTGATGCACGCCGGCGTGGATGCCCAGTTAAACCGTTCCGACACTTCGCGCCCGGCTTCCATCACCATCACCGCCCACTGCCCGGCTTGCAACTGAGGCAGCGGAATGCGGAAGGCTTCATAAGTGCCCTCGGCATCGGTGCGGACAGTGAAATCTTGCCCGGTGGTTTCATGGATACCCAGTGCCCGCACTTCCACATTGGGAATACCGTGCCCGTTGGCGTCGGACACATTTCCCCAAATAGCAGTGTCATCGCAGTTAAATTCCCGCGCTGTACCCGCCAGCACATATTTGATGACCGGCTGCGGGGTGGGCGTCGGTGGCGCAGGGGTGAAGGTTGCGGTTGGTGACGGGGTCGCCGTCGGTGGAACGGGTGTCTCGGTGGGGGGCGACGGTGTCTCGGTGGGGGCGATGGTGACGGTGGGCGGAATGGTGGCTGTGGCAGTGGGTGACGGCGGCAATGGGGTGACGGTCGGCGGGATGGGGGTGTCGGTGGGGGGAATCACTGCCGGTTGCGGGAGCGCTGTCGCCGTGAAGGTGGGAAGTGGGGTTGTCGTCGGGGCGAGCGCCGATTCGCGCTGCGATGATGGTGCCGGCAATCCACAGGCGAGCAGGGCAAAAAGCAAAACGATTGTGGCGTTGGCGTGCCGCGTCATTGGCGATGCCTCGGTTTTGGGCTGGTGTTACTGGGTTATTTCAAACGAATTTTCGGCGACGGTGGTATTCGCTACTTGCAATACTACTCGATAGGTTCCACTGCCAACCGGCGACATAAACGCAAATGAGCGGTCGATGGTTCCCCATTTCCAAATATACTCGTTACGCACCAATTCCCGGTCTTGATAATACCAAATCACCGAAAAAGGCAATCCGTTTTTCATGCCACTATATGGAAAGACAGCATAAATTCGTTCCGGAACTCCATTAAACGTGTCTGACGGGTCAATCGGTTCGCGGCGGTCTGAAACTTTCAGAGCGAACGAAATGGGTCCCATTGATAGCCCATCCGGTATGGGCGTGTGGGTTCCGGCAGATGTGGGAATGACGGCAATTGTCGCCGTGGGTGCGGCGGTGGGAGTGACCGGCGGCGCTGGCGTAATACCCGTGTTTTCACCGATAATATTGGGGGTTGGCGATGCAGGCGGGGTGACGGGGGGGCGAATGGGTGCGGCGGCGAGCACCTGCTCGGTGGCGTGTTTCGCCCGCAGAATATTTTCGGGATTTTGTTGGGTCGCCGTCCAGCCGCCAATACTCACCGCTGCCAAAACGGCAAACAATCCGGCTGCCCCCAATGCTCGTTTCAATTTTAACGTTTCTGTTTCTTTCACCACCGGAAAAATGGTGATGCGGCGTTCCTGCAATGCTCGCATGGCAACAATTATTGCCAGCACACCCGCACCGACAAACAGCGCCGACGCAAAAAGCAATATCAGAGGCAGTATCGACATACCGGAATCTCCATCCGTCACATTTACGGGGCGGGCGTGGGAGTTTCAGCGGGAGAGGGCGTTTTGATGGGCGCGGGCGTACCCACGGGCGATGGCGCATCTTGTTTTTCCCAAACTTGGTCAATCACCTGCCCCGGTTCCCCCATCAACCCTTTGCTTTCGCCGTTGATGAAAACTTCTACCCCGCCGCCATTTCCGGCGCGGATAGCCACCCGTTTCTCGCCGACCCAGTTTGGTTTTTCGCCCGCTTCCAGTGTCCCTTCGAACACTTTTTTGTCGTCCACCAAAATTTGCACCCAACTCCGATCATGAAGGAGTAATTCTACCGCTACCCCGGTGTAATATTGCGGCGAAGGGGTGGGTGTGGGGCTGGGTGTTTCGGTGGGAATGAGCGTGGGGGTGGGTAGCAGCACCGGCGCATCGGTATTGGGGATGGTGGTGGCGGGGTTCGGCGTGGCTTGCGCCACTTGAAATTCCACCGGTTCCGGCGTGTAATTTAATTGGGCGCCGGCGGGCTGTAAATATTGCGTGTATACAAAAAATGCCGCGCTGCCCAGCAGAGCAATGATGATGAGCATGGTGATGAGGGTATCGGCGCTAAACCTTGAGCGCGGACGACTGGCAACCGCCAAATCAAGATATTTGTCGGCTTTCTGTGTGAACCCGTTTT
>CAYZQQ010000497.1:0-2528 GCA_964480075.1 uncultured Anaerolineaceae bacterium | reverse complement strand
GCGCGCACAACAGTTCAAAAAATAATCGTGGGTGTTGTTTTTGGTCAATTTGATTTTATGTTATAATTTTAGAATAATTTTTGTGAAAATATTGATGTCATATCTAACCTGGAGGCACTTATGGCGTGTCTGTCGCCATCTAACAGCAACGGCAGCGTATCGGAGCTGTTACAGGCAATTGAACAATTGCAGGCACAACAATACGCTATTTCGTTACCCCAATCTGTCGGAGAACCGTATGCACCGGTGTATACGGCTATTCTGGAACTTGCTGAAACATTGCGAAATCGCAAAACGGAACGTGAGCATATCAGTGAAATTACCGCCAGTATCACTGCCGGGCTATTGTTGGATGACATTTTAGAATTAGTGTATGAGCGGTTTAGGGATGTTATTCCATACAACCGCATCGGCTTTTCGTTGATTGACCCTGATGGTGAAACGGTACGATCGTATTGGTCAAAAAGTGACCGTCCCATTCACTTGGGCAAAAACTTTACCGATAAACTTGCCAACAGCAGTCTGAAAGGCGTGCTTGAAAGCGGAGAACCGCGCATCATTGGCAATTTGGTAGAATATTTTCAGAAAAAACCAACCTCTGTTTCCACAAGTTTAATGTTGGAAGAAGGTATACGGTCATCGCTGACCTGCCCGCTGATAAACAACGGGACACCGGTGGGGTTTCTTTTTTTCTCCAGCATAGAATCCAACGCATATTCCAATGCCCATGTGGATACCTTTATGAAAATCACTGAGCAACTGTCGGTTATTTTGGAAAAAGGGCGGCTGGTGTCGCAATTGGCGGCACAAAAGGAAGAAATTGAGCGCACTAATGCCGAACTGGTTCGGGTAAACGAGCTAAAGAGTACTTTCTTGGGCATTGCTACCCATGACCTGCGGGGACCCATTGGTAATATTCGCATGATTGCAGACCTGCTGGTAGATAGTGGAATCCACTTGACAGAGGCAGAGCACACGGCATTGTTGCGGGATATTGGCATTCAATCCACACATATGCTATCGTTGTTGGATAATTTACTGGATGTCACCCGCATTGAAGCAGGCAAACTGGAATTGCGGTTTGAGTCATTTCATCTTCGGACGTTTTTAGAGCAACTGGTGCATCGTCACATTATGATGGCGACTCCAAAAGGAACAAAAGTTGTGCTGAAAGAACTTCCAAATATGGAAATTACCGCCGACCCGGTGCGCGTGCGTCAGGTAATTGACAATCTTGTATCAAACGCCGTAAAATATTCGCCACCGGGCAGTACCGTGCAATTGGGAGTAGACGTTGTGCGTCATGGGTGTCGCATTTGGGTGCGAGATGAAGGTCCCGGTATCACGGCTGAAGACCGTACCGAATTATTTAAGGATTTTGCCAAACTTTCTGCCAAACCCACCGGCGGTGAAAAAAGCGTCGGGCTGGGGTTAGCCATCGCCCGCAGAATTGTTGCTGCGCACGGTGGGGAAATTGGCGTCGATTCCGAACCGGGGCAGGGCGCAAAATTCTGGTTTCTCATTCCGGTAGATACATCAGCATAACCGTGGCGCAGTGTGGAGGCGTACGGGTGAATATCCAGTCAGCTTCAAAATCTGATACGGGGCAAGTGGCAGACCACAACGAAGATTTTTTGTGGGTACATGAGTCGGCTGGCGTATATATTGTTGCCGACGGTATGGGGGGGCATGAAGCGGGAGATATTGCCAGCGAACTTGCCGCCACCACAGTGGGAAAAACACTGGTGATGGCGCTCCCGGATACCCCCGCCACATTTGCCGCGATGAAAAAACTACTGACCGCTGCCATTGAAAAAGCCAACGATGTGGTGCGGCGCGCGTCGGCAGAAGCGGCGCAGGTGCGGCGGATGGGAGCAACCATCGTGGTGGCAGTTATTCGGTTGCCTAAAATGTATATTGCGCACGCCGGCGATGCCCGGGCATATTTGGGCGTAAATGGTACGCTCGTTCAACTAACCGACGACGATTCGTGGGTAGCGCAATTGGCTGCCAGCGGTATCATTTCAGATGCAGAACGAACAAATAACCGGTTATCACACATCGTTACCAAAGCCATCGGTCAGGGTGCGCCGGTGAATGCCGCAGTGGCTCACGTAACAGTAAAGCCGGGCAATTGGCTATTACTGTGCAGCGATGGCTTGTGGAACATGGTGGACGATGCTCACATTTTGATGGCAATTCAGCAGAACCCCACCCCGGCCGCGTTGGTAGATTCGCTGGTGCAAGCGGCAAACGAAGCCGGTGGCAAAGACAACATCTCGGCTATCGGCATAAAAATTACATAACATCACATTCCTCTTTTATAGTGTGTGTTTCGCACAAAGTCAACTGAAATCTATGCTTCCACAAAGTCACATCACTTATACCCTTGTGGCGTGGGACATCGCTAAAAAACGATTTCCCGCGCTAAAAAACACCGATTATCGCTGGGTGGCACTGGCGGCAGTGGGATCCGATTTAATTGATAAACCGCTGGCGGCGCTGTATTTCTATCGAAGATACAAATC
>CAYZQQ010000496.1:0-2529 GCA_964480075.1 uncultured Anaerolineaceae bacterium | reverse complement strand
CGTGTTGGTTGCCCGTTGCCAAATGGCAGAGCAGTCACTGCCCTTTGCGCCGATTGTTGATGCGCTGGAAGCGTATATTCGCCGCGAACAGCCGCAATTGCTCACCCAACTTTCAACCACTGAACAGATGCAATTAGCGCCACTTTTCCCGTCGCTGGCGTGGCAAGTGGATGTCAACCCCATCGTCAGCGTTTCGCAGATAAATCGGCGGTGGGTGGTTGCCGGGCTGGTCAAATTGCTGCTGAATGCATCGCACCGCCCGCTGGTGCTGTTTGTGGATGATTTACAGTGGAGTGATGAATCTACGCTAACCCTGCTGGCAAATGTGAGCCGGTATGTGCCGTCATCATCGTTGATGGTGATGGTGGCATATCGCCCGGAAGAAGTGGCGCAAAACGACCCGCTAAACACATTTCTGCGCGATTTAACCCACCATCGCACCTTGCAATCGGTCACTTTGACGCGATTGTCTGAACGCGAGACACTCACTTTTTTGCAAAAAATCGCCGCCGATGCTCCCCCGTTGGCGCAGGTAGCGCGGCAGTTGTATCAACGTACGGGGGGCAATCCGCTCTTTATCGCCGAAACTATTCGTGCGGTGCTGGATGCACAGCCGCACGCGCTGGAAGCAGAAACGGCAAGTGCGGTGCTGGCAAATGCGTGGGCGCATCCTTCGCCGCATGTTACAGACATTATTTTAACGCGAGTGGCGCATCTGCCCGCCGATTCACGCACTGTCTTAGATATTGGCGCAGTGATTGGACGTGATTTTTCGGTGGATTTGCTGGAAACAATTTCTACCACCGACCCATTGGCGGCATTGACCGAACTATTGCGGCGGCAATTTCTGGTGGAAGTTTCGCCCGGACGGCTCGACTTTTCTCACCAAATTGCCCGTGATGTGATTTATCGCCAACTTTCACCACTGGCGCGGCGGCGATTGCACCAGCGCACGGCATTTGCACTGATTTCGCTATTTGGCAAACAAGCCGGACCCCGTGCCGCCGAAATTGCCGAACACAGCGTAAAAGCCGGCGTATCCATGCGGGCACAGGCGTTGTGCTTTTTGGTGTTGGCTGGCGATTACACGTTGCACGCCTTTGGTTTTGAGCAAGCCGTCCTTCATTACCGGCAGGCGATTTCGCTGGCAGAAACAATGCCTCCTCCAGAAACCGAACCGTGGTTGCGGCAGGCATATCGCGGCTTGGGGCAGGCGCAGGAATCGCTAATGGCGTGGGACGATGCTCGCGAAACATATCGCCGCTGTTATGTGTGGGCACAGCAGCAGGGCAACCAAACAGTGGCGCTGATGGCAGAATATCGTTTGGCGGCGATGTTGGGCTTGATTGGGCATTTAGAAGAATCGGCGGCGCTAACGGCGCAGATTTCAAAAGAATTGCCGCCTGCCACCCCACAAGTCGTTGTCCGTGCTCAAGATCGTTTGCAAATGTTGTCATTCACCCACGAAACGCCACCCTCGTGGACAGAATCCGGATTCCCCGTGTTTCAGCCGCAACCGCTCACGGTTAAACGCCCGTGGGAGCAACTGGCGGCATTTTTGGGGGAGGAACAAGCCGCGCAAACGCTCAATTTGTATGGGTGGGCGCTCACATTGCAGGGACAAACTTCGGCGGCGGAAGCCACCTTAAATTTTGCCGCTCGGCTGGCGGAAACATACAATCAACCCGGTTTGCAAGCGACGGCTTTCCATTTAATGGCGCAATTGTGGGACATACGCGGCGAATATGGGCTGATGACCCAATCGCTCAATCGGGCGCTGGCGCTGGTGCAGGATATTCCCCATTTGGGCTGGATTGTCATCTGGGGACGCATCCACCGCGCGTATGTGGATGTACGCTGGAACCGGCTTGACCGGGCGACACAGCGATTGTACCAATTGCACGACGAGTTGTTGCAGCATACGGCATTGCGTTCGCACCGGCTAAGCGTGCAGGTGGGCTTGGGATTGCTGGCGATGTTTCGTGATGATGTATCTGCTGCCGCCCGATATTTTTATGCGGCGATGGAAAATGTAGGTGATTTATACGCATCAAACTTTGTGGCACTTTTTGTCAGCCGGGCGCGATTGTATCGTCATCAAAATCAGTTTGAAGCGGCAGAGCATGCGCTGGTGCAAGCGATGGCATTTGCAGCAGAACGGGGAATGCTGGCTGATTATATCAGCGCGCTGGTAGAAGCCTCGCGGTTTGCGCTGGCAACCGACCAACCCGCCGAAGTGCTGCATTTGTTGCAACGGGCGGAAACGGATGCCACCCGTGCCGAACTGCTCCCGGCGCGGTTATCGGCGCGGATGGCGCTTTATCGCACGTTCCGACAATTGGAACTGCCGCAGGATGCGGCGTGGTATCGGCGGCTGGCACGCACCGACCGCGATACAATTGCCGCTACCATTCCCAATGCCGCCGACCGCGCCGCGTATCTTTCGCGCCGGGATTTGAAAACACTATAGTTTTAGGTCTCAAGTTTCAGGTCTCAAGTCCGAAACCTGAAACTACGGACTTTGGACTT
>CAYZQQ010000495.1:0-2533 GCA_964480075.1 uncultured Anaerolineaceae bacterium | reverse complement strand
GCGCGCATCACCGCGTGGGAATTGAACGAGCACGGTGTGCCGCACACCGTCATCGCCGATAATGCCGGCGGGCATTTGATGCAGCACGGGATGGTGGATATGGTCATCGTCGGCACCGACCGCACCCTGTACACCGGCGATGTTGCCAATAAAATCGGCACATATCTGAAAGCGCTGGCGGCACACGATAATGGCGTGCCATTTTATGTGGCTCTCCCTTCCTCCACTTTCGACTGGCATAAACGCGACGGCGTGAAAGAAATTCCCATCGAAGAACGCGGCGCACACGAAGTAAAATATATCAACGGGCTGCACAACGGAAAAGTGGTCAGCATGCTGCTCACCCCCGCCGACAGCCCTGCCACCAATTACGCCTTCGATGTGACCCCGGCACGGCTGGTGACGGGTCTCATCACCGAGCGCGGCATCTGTGACGCATCGGAAGCAGGCGTGCTGGAACTGTATCCCGAAAAACGGAAATAACACCGATATACGGGGCAATCTCGCTGCAATATCATACCACTCAAATCATGGCAAAATGGTAAAATCGTGCTATACTGTCGGTGAGACTTACTGAGGCTTGATGCACATGGTAAAAACCGTGCTGATGATTGAAGACAACGAAAATAATGCGACACTGGTTAAACGCATTTTAGAGGCGCAACCACAGGCAATCAATGTGGTACATGCGTGGGATGGCGAAAGCGGTTTGCAAATGGCGATGGAAACTCATCCCGACTTAGTGCTGCTTGATTTGGGATTACCCGATATTGACGGGCAGACAGTTGCCGCATTTATTCGCCGTATTCCGCAATTGGAGCATGTACCTATGGTTGCCGTCACCGCATGGCCTCAAGAAACCGCCATGGAGATGGTTCGCGCGTATGGGTGCGATGGCTACATCGGCAAACCCATTGACGCGCGCCATTTCGCCGAAACAGTTATGGCGTATCTTTCCCAAACAGAGTAATTCATATATTTTTGAGGATTTTGTGTCACAACGTTCCACCGCGCAACACACAGCAACCACACCGCCGATGTCCACATCAAGCCTGATGCTGGTTCCGGCAAATGAATTCAGTTTCGCTCAACTCACCGATGCATACAATCGCACACGGGTTGATTATATTGTCCCTATGCCGATGAACGAGCGTAAAATGCGCGATTATGTACATAATTACGATATTGATTTGGCGCAATCGGTAGTGGCGGTAGAAGGCGATGAAATTCTGGGGCTGGCGATGCTCGGTGTGCGCGACCGTGCCACGTGGGTGACGCGGTTGGGGGTTCTGCCCAACGGGCGAAAACGCGGGCTGGGTGGGAAGATGATGCAGGTGCTAATTGACAACTCGCGGACGCTGGGCGTGCCGGAAATGCAATTGGATGTCATCAAAAACAACACCCCCGCCGAGCAACTTTTCTTGAAATGCGGTTTTCGGCACAAAGGGGAAGTGCTGGTGGTGCGCCGCCCGCCCAAACCGGTGGATATTGTCACCACCGGCACATATATCGAAGCGATGGGCTACCGCGACTCACTGGCGCAGCTGCAATCGCGCGCCGACCACGTTTCGTGGCTCACCACTGCCCGCTCAATGGAAAATGCAGGCAATCTATCCGGGTTGGTCGCCGATCTGCCGCGCGGTAGAGGCAAAGGCTGGCTCGTCTATCAAAATACCGTGTTCCAGTTGGGGCGACTGGTTTTCACCATTGAACACGGCGACCCCGTCGCCGTGGCAACCGCCCTGCTGGAAAATCTGCACTGGCGACACCCCGCTCAAGATACGGTCGTAGAAAACGTGCATCCGATCGCTCCCCACTGGCAAGCGATGCGGGCAATGGGCTACATCCTCTCATTTGAACGGCTGGAAATGGTCAAACCGATGGCGTAATTTTCACACCTGAACTTCAGCCACAAATTTTCACAAATCTCGCAGATTTTTATATCGTTCCGGAAATTCGCACAGCGAATTATCCGGAATCCACAGCACAGAATTATAGATTCCCGCTTGCGCGGGAATGACATCTGTCCTTTCTCCCCCGCCATAAAATTTGTCGGACAACCTGACAACCCGACCAAACTTGACTTAAATAATCCGTCTGTGATATAATTTTCAAAACGTTATCCGGTGGCAAGAAATTTTCTGGTAAAAATACTGTGCTGAAACAAAGGTGTTATCGTCAATATCAAAGCCTCATCTGTTGTAAATCCGGCTATCACCATTTCTGTTCATGACGTGAAGAGTCTACAATTCGCGCTCTTCGCGTTTTTTATGTTTAAAATCGCATCACATTTTATAGATGAAAGGAAGAAACTATGGCAATAGAAATTAAACACCCCGTTCCCAGCGATATTGAAATCGCGCAAGCGGCAACGATGGAACTCATCACTGAAATTGCTGAAAAACTTGGTCTGCTCCCTGAAGAGTTGGAATTGTACGGCAACTATAAAGCCAAAGTCCGGCTTTCGGTTTTAGAGCGCTCCGGCATCCTTGTCAAAGAGATCTGCGAACATGCCGGATAGTTGGAACTCGTC
>CAYZQQ010000494.1:0-2542 GCA_964480075.1 uncultured Anaerolineaceae bacterium | reverse complement strand
GTGATACACTGATGGATAACCCGCAAGGATGGGGTTTCTCGTGAGAGGAGGCAAACAATGCAATGGGTCTGGTTGTTAATTGGCATATTGTTGGGGATGTTTATATTCACCATAATGGTAAGGTTGTTGATTTCATAGCGACGAAAAAAAGCTCCCGCATCCGGGAGCTTTTTGGTATTACACGTTGAATGCTACTTATTCGGCGGGGGCGTCTGCAATCGCGGCGACAGGTTCCGGTGTCGGTTCGTCTGCCTCAACGGTGTCTACAGTTTCGGCAGCGGGGACATAGGGTTCACCTTCGTTGAGAACGACTACTTTCACGTGCGCGGTCACTTCAATCATCAATTTCACGGCGATGTCGTATTCGCCCAGCGCGCGGATGGGTTCCGGCAAGCTAATTTTGCGTTTATTGATGTCCAGCTCAAATTTTTCGTTTAGCGCCATTGCAATATCGCCCACGGTAACAGAGCCGTACAGCTTGTCACGGTCGCCGGCGCGGCGCTCAAACACCAATACCGCCCCATTGATTTGGTTGGCGATGGCTGTTGCATCTTCTTTTTCACGGGCACGACTCAGCTCGCCCACTTTGCGGATAGCTTCGGCTTGTTTCAGCGCGTTTCGTGTTGCCAATACCGCCATTCCCTGCGGCAGGAGGTAGTTGCGCCCGTAGCCATTGGCTACGTTTGCCACATTACCCGCCAAACCCAAATTATCCACATCCTGAAGCAATAATACCTTCATTTTAAAACCCTCTCTTCTTTAAAGGGAAAGACACTCCCTGATATTCCTATTTCAAACTCGATAAATATACAACATTACCGGGGATTTCCCAAATTTGAGGCTGCCGTTTGGTGGCGGTTTTTTACATGCATCCCAATCTATTTGTCATTTGTTGTTGCCTCATTTATACTTCAAATTGTACATAGCGGTGATATTGCGGTAAAAAACCCGCCATTTCTCCGATGCAAAATTGTGCGTTATGTGCTAAACTATACAATCGGTGCGATATGGAATTGCGGCAATATTGGCGAATTTTGTGGAAACGAATCTGGATACCGGCAGTGTTGGTGGTTTTGGTGGCAGCCATCAGTTTTATCACAATAAAACCCGCGCCGCCGACATATACCGCTTCGCTGCGGTTTGTGGTAGGGGTGCAACCGGAACAATTGCCCGACCAGTTTACCTACGATGGCTATTATGCCGGGGTTTCCTCCGAATTTATTGCCGACGATTTGTCGGTGGTGGTGAGCAGTCAAGCATTCGCCGAGGATGTGAATCACCATTTGGCGGAGATGGACAATGGATTGCAGATTCCGCCCGGCACGCTGGCGGGAATGACCTTCGCCGACAAACAACACCGAATTTTGCGGGTGACCATCAATTGGGGCGACCCCGACCAACTGCGGCAAATCGGGCAGGCGTTGGTGCAGACGCTTCAAGATGACAGTCCGAAATATCTGGCACAAATGGGCGCGTTGGGGGGGCAAGTGGTGGTCATTGACCGCCCACTGGCAATCGCGCCGATACCCACCCCCCTTTCGCGCAAACTTGATGTGCCGCTGCGATTGATACTGGCAGCCGTTGCCGGTATCGCATTGGAATTTTTGCTGTACTATTTAGACACCAGTGTGCAATCGGCGACAGAATTGGAATCGATGGGTATGCCGGTGTTGGCAAAAATACCACGGCACAAATGATTGATAGAGGTGAAATATGGAGTTAAGAGACTATATTCGGCTATTTTATCGCCGGGGGTGGATTGTCATTTTGGTGGCATTGGTTGCGGCAGGCGTTGCTTTTGGCGTGAGTAAAATGCAAACGCCGGTTTACAGCGCGTTCACGCGGCTCAGCGTGCAGCCTGCCCGCGCCGACTGGGGATTGAGCAATACCCTAAAAGACCTGCTGCGCAATTATGTGGCGAATATCCAAACGCACACCACCGCGCAAGAGGTCATCGACCGGGCGCAACTGGATATGAGCACCTCCGATTTGTTGAGCAAACTGTTCCTCAGCCCCGATGCCTCTACTTTCACCATCAAAGTTGAAGCCCGCGACACCGACCCGAAAGTGGCGTACGCCATCGTTGATACCGTGTCGCAAGTGTTTATTGACCAACGTAATGAGTGGAATACCAAACAAGACAAACGCGACCGCATTGATGTGGTGATGCTCGACAGTGTATACAACTTGGGGTATCAACAATACAAACCCAAAACAAAAATTAACACGCTGGCAGGGGGATTGTTCGGGTTGATGGTGGGTGTTTTGGTGATTTTCTTTTTGGAATGGCTGGAACAGGGGAACATTCGCACCCGCGACGACGTGGAACGCCTGCTGGATGTTGTTGTTTTGGGGCAAATTCCGGCGCATCAGGGAACATCTCATGCGGACGCCGAAGCCCGAAAATCGCCGAAATTGGTTCCCGAAACGCATAAAGTTTAAACAACCATTTTACTAACGGACACTCCTTAAAATTGACACGACTTTTGGATCGGACAAAGCGAAGTTTTATCACGAATAGCACAAATAAACGAATTTCACG
>CAYZQQ010000493.1:0-2557 GCA_964480075.1 uncultured Anaerolineaceae bacterium | reverse complement strand
GGAGCCAGCCCCTGTGTTGGATGAACCCAGCACGCTTTTTAGCAACTTCCCCCATAAAATCAGGGAATCCCTCATAGAAATTCACCCCCATTTGTTATATCCTTATAAGGTACGATTGGCTCAAACTTGACGCGATGCGTTGCAATTTATGTAGAAACAGAGGCAACCGATGGGACATTTAAATAAACGTGGACAGGGCTTGGTTGAATTTGCGCTGATTTTACCGGTGTTGATGCTCCTTTTGTTGGGTATCGCCGAGGGCGCACACGTCATTCAGGCATATATCGCGGCGCAAAACGCAGTAAAAGATGCCGCCCGATACGCCGTTTCGGGAAGTCCGCTGAATACATCCGGCGACCCGTGGACGATGCCACCGGACCAGCGCGTAGAACGCATCAAGCAAGTTGCCGTCAAGACATCCGCCGGTACCGGCTATACCCGGGTTATCACCGACGTAACGCAATACGACACGTTTCTCGACCGCAGCACCTGCGATGCCACATGCGCCGGAGTGTTGGGCATTCGCGTTGATTGGATTGAATACGATATTGACGGGAACGAGCGGATTGTACAACCCAATCACCCCGGTATTGAAGGCGCGGATGTGCGCGTCAGCCTTTACGATAACGTCGCGTTGTTTGACCCGGTTTACGCTGCCATTGTGCCCAATGGCTACTTTACCATTCAAGCATCAATTGTGATGCGCAACGAGGGGGGACAACCCATCACCGGCGCACCGCCCCCCTTTGAAGAAGGCGGCAGCGGCAGCCCCGGCAGTGGCAGTGGTGGTCCCAACACCGCTCCGGTTATCGAAATTCAAGACGGCGACTCACATCCCGCCGGAGAAACAATATACATCCGCATTCGCCAGCACGACCCCAATACCACCTACAATGTTTATGTGGACAACACGCTGGTGGGTCCCGTTTCCACAGACGCCCAGGGAAACGGCATCATTCCATATACCATCCCCCTGAACAAACCCGTTGGCACCTACCCCGTCGAATCACGGGCATTGGATGGCACGCCGATTGCGTCCACATCGCTCACCGTCACCCAACCCATCTTACCGGCAATCATCACCAACGAAGATATTTTGCCTTTTGGCAGTGTGCTGACATATACGCTTATTTCCCATGCCCCACTGACCAACTATAATATTGAATTGGCTCCCCCGACGGGCGCGCCCACTTCATTAAACCCGCTTTCTACCGATGCCAATGGTATTTCGGCATTTCCCGCCACATACGAATCATACACCATTCCCAACAATGGCACCCTCGCCGAAGGCACATACATCATTCACAGCGTCAATGCCGTCAGCGGCACCCTCGCCGCCAGCCACACCCTTACGCTGCAAGAAGGATGCATCAAAATAAATCAGGGCGATTGCGGCGAATCCGTCACCACGCCCAACGGCATTTATTTGAACATTCTGGTGCAAAAACATACGCCGTACCGTGACTACATTGTAAAATTGCATAATGCTGACACCGGTGCGGACACCCTTATTCAAGCCAGTCAATCGACCGATGCTTTCGGAAATATTTATCTGGTTTATGCGCTGCCTGATACCACCATTGATGGTAATTATGTCATCCAAACTGAAGATGCACAGTATCCCGGCGCGGTAATTGCCCAGACACCACTGGTGGTCAGTACCCCACCGACACCATTCATCGCGGTGGTGGGCGGCTACAGTTGGCCCGCCGGCAACGCCATCGAATTTCAACTGCGCAACCATGCCCCGAACACCCAGTATGACATCTTTTGGGAAGACCAGCTCATCATTGCCGACGCCACCGCCACCACCGACGCCAACGGTTTCCTATCGATGCATTACACCATTCCATATACTATGCCGCAGGCTTTTGATTACACCCTGCAATCGAAACCACATGCCACCCCGCCGACTCCCGGCAGTTACACCGCCCAAAGCCCCGACATTGAGGTGATTCCCAACCCGTTCCTCCAAATTGCGGAAGGGAATACCCAAATTCCGGGAGCGCCGGTCACGGTACAATTGCACAATCACAATATCAACAACCAATATTACGTGTATGTGGAAGAAGAAGGCTCTACCCCGCCGGGGCGCGCGCTGCCGTTTAACCCCGTCACCACCGATGGGGTGGGAAACGGTTCGCTGCGGTACGATATTCCCGCCAATTTAACGCCCGGTTCGGTGGTGACGGTTACCTCATATCTGGATAGCCAATCGCCCATCACCCCGACGGCACAAACCGTCATCCAACTACTGGCAGCCGATTTGCAGGTACTCAGCATCGAAACGCCGCCCGTGCCCACCTTTAATGCCGAAATGCCAATTACCGTCACGGTCATCAACGCCGCGCCGGTTACTATCACCCACCGCTCATTTGATGTCGATTTGTATCTCGACCCGCCCACCGCCCCCGATTTGGGGCGTTCGCTGCCCCCCGGCGACCAGAAAATCTGGCTTCAGCCGCCGTTGGCATATAGCCAAACGCGCACATTTACCACCACTATGGCGGTGTATGGCGCATACGACCACAACCTGTGGGCGCGCGCCGACACCTCC
>CAYZQQ010000492.1:0-2570 GCA_964480075.1 uncultured Anaerolineaceae bacterium | reverse complement strand
AGTTCAAGGCAGAATTACCGCAACTTCGTTGACCCCCTGAATTCCCGTTGAGCCATAAATTTTTTAAGTAGAAGGGGAATAATATGACCGGAAATCCTACAGTTACCGCAGATGATGTAAAAGAGGCGTTGCGGGTAGTTATGGATCCCGAACTCCACCTCGATGTGGTGGCGTTGGGTTTGATAAAAAGCGTCGATTTAGATACCACTCCGGTGGATTTAAAGATGATTTTGACGACCCCGTTTTGTCCGTATGGACCGTGGTTGGTGCAACAAATAAAAGAAGTGGCAGAAAAAACCATCGGCGGACGGGAAGTGAAAGTTGAAGTACTGCCGGAACAATGGAAACCCGAATTGATGGACGACCCAACATTGTTGGGATTTTTCTAAGAATGTTTGACTTATCCTGGAATCAGGGTAAGATAGGAAAATAACTTTGGTGATGGAAGTATGGCGAAAAGTATGGTTTTGAACATGTGTTGTATCTGTTGCTGGCGGGCGCCGTAACGGCAGTCCTCACGGGTGAGGCTTGCAAATACGGTGGTCGCTGAATTTGCGTACAACCGGATGAGCCAACCCCACACCGAAAAATTTTGCTTTAAATTTTTGGCTCATCCACATGGATGAGCTTTTATTTTTGTTGAAAAAAAAGGAGAAAATTATGGCAACTGTTCGAATTCCCAGCCCGTTACGGAAATATACCGACGGGCAGGCAAAAGTAACTATCCCCGGAGCAACGGTGGCGGAAGTCGTCCGCAATCTGGCAGAAACATACCCCGGCGTGCAATCGCGATTGCAGAATGAGTCGGGTGAAATTAAACGGTTCATCAACATTTTTGTGAACGAAAATGAAATTCGCGCCCTGCAGGGTGCAGACAGCCCCGTCGCCGAGACCGATGAAGTCTCCATTGTTCCGGCAATGGCGGGGGGAAGGTAGCAGATTATGGCTTATGTGAGCGTGCAGAAATTGCTGGCAAATGCCCGCAAAGAAATCCGCGAAATGTCGGTGTATGAATTGAAAGATGCGCTGGCTGGTGACACAAAACCCGTGCTGATTGACATCCGCGAACTGGATGAATGGGAACAAGGGCGCGTGAATGGCGCGGTGTTTCTGCCGCGTGGTAATCTGGAATTCGGCATCGAAACGGTGGCATTCCAGCGCAATGCCCCCATCGCTTTGATGTGCGCGGGGGGCGTCCGCAGCGTTTTTGCGGCGAAAAGTTTGCAAGATATGGGATACACCCACGTTGTTTCGGTGGCAGGGGGCTTTAACGGCTGGAAAAACGCGGGCTATCCGTTCAGCGTGCCGCGCTCGCTGACCCCCGAACAGCGTGGCCGGTATGCCCGGCACACCATCATGCCGGAAGTAGGCGAAGCGGGGCAGCTCAAACTGCTGGGCGCGAAAGTGCTGCTCATCGGTGCGGGCGGGCTGGGCAGTCCTGCCGCCATTTATCTCGCCGCGGCAGGGGTTGGCACCATCGGGTTGGTGGATTTTGATGTGGTGGACATCAGCAATCTTCAACGGCAAATCATTCACCGGCTGGATGCGGTGGGGAAACCAAAGGTTCAATCTGCCGCCGACACCATCGCCAAATTGAACCCGGATGTGCGCGTGGTCGGGCATCAGACGCAAATCACCGGCGAAAATGCTTTCGATATCATTGGGCAATATGATGTGGTGCTCAATGGCTCGGACAACTTCCCCACCCGCTATCTGGTGAACGATGCCTGTGTGCTGTTGGGCAAACCGCTGGTGGATGCGAGCATCTTCCGGTTTGACGGCAGCATCACGGTGTATGATACCGCCAAGGGCAGCCCGTGCTATCGCTGCCAATACCCCGACCCGCCGCCACCGGGCGAAGTCCCCAGCTGCTCGGAAGGGGGCGTGTTGGGTGTGCTGCCGGGCATCATCGGCAGTTTGCAGGCGGTGGAAACCATCAAACTCATTTTGGGAATTGGCTCGCCGCTGGTGGGACGATCACTGCAATATGACGCGCTGGAAGCTGAGTTCCGAGAATTCCGCATCCACAAAAATGAACAATGCCCGGTCTGCGGGGCACAGCCCACCGTTACAAAGCTGATTGACTATCAGGAATTCTGCGGGATTCCGCATCCGAATGGCTCGGTTGCAGAACCGGCTATCTAAAGGAGCGACACATGACCGTCACGGTGCAATCGAAAAACAATAAACTCACGGAGGTGGTGGCGGTGGCATCACGCCCGAAACAATTGCTGGAGCATGTCGGGAATACGCCATTACTGCCATTGCACCGCATCCCCGCCAGCGAAGGCATTTCGCCCAATGTGGTCATTTTTGCCAAAGCCGAATGGTTCAACCCCGGCGGCTCGGTAAAAGACCGTCCGGCGCTTTCTATGATAGAGGACGCGGAAGCCAAAAGGCTGCTCACCCCCGGCAAAACTATTTTGGAAGCCACATCGGGGAACACCGGTATCGGGCTGGCGATGATTGGGGTGTCCAAAGGCTATAAAGTGACGCTGGTGATGCCGGAAAGCGTCAGCGAGGAGCGCAAAGGTATTTTACGGGCATACGGCACGGAAATTATTTTGACC